>CBDVBE010000038.1:0-24484 GCA_965372145.1 uncultured bacterium
GGAGATCCAGTTGAGTACCGAATTAGAAAATGTTTCAAAACGGCGGGCTGAGTGAACAGCAAAGACCGGTGATTTGTTACACTTTATTAATCGGGACGAGACTTGGCTCCGCTTAGGAGGAGATTTCCCCCCTTAAGAAATATTTTTATATTCTTACATTTTTACATTTCAAATATTTGTGTGACAAAATTATGGGAACGAAATTCACTAAATCAACCGACCAGGAACATAAAGAAAAGATAGATTCCAACCTTATCTACGCTATATGGAAATCAGGCTGCGCAAGCGGCGGCGCAGATGCCAAGTTCGAAGTGCAGACCTCGTTTGTGGGCCAGGGTGCGAAAATCGAAATAACCGTTACTGGCAATGATTACGGCAAGATAGACAAAATCAAAGACAAGATATACAACAACCGCTATAATGGTAGCGTTGAGATTCCTGAAGACATTAAACCGGGTGAAGATGTCTGGTTCGAGGTAACACTCTCCAAACAGGGACTAAAGGGAGAATCAAATGCGATCCCGGGAATGCCGCAGCCTCTATTGGTTAAAATGCAGTGGGATAAAAAAGAGGCTCGCCGCGGCGACATCCTCAAACTCCAGGCTGAGTTTGAACAGATAGAAGCGGAAACTGAAGCTACGGTGATTATAATGGAATATGACCAGGACGGCAACCACGATAAAATTGTCACCATCCCGACAACAATAAAAAATAGAAAACTGGATCTGCAGTGGGAATATGAGTATCACGAGGATACGGACGAGATACCGACTGAAGAGGAATTGCAGAAATACGGCAAAAGTTATAATCCGCCCGAGTACTTTTTCGTGGTGGATATTGACGGAGTTACACTGGGAGAAAAGCAGGAGTCGGGGTTGTTGGAGTTTAAGGATTGGATTCGGGTAGAATTACATGATCATGAAGGTAAACCAATACCAAATGAGAAATATACTCTTGTTTTAGCGGACGGCACCCAAAAAAATGGTACGCTCAACGCAGAGGGATATGCTAAAGTAGACGAGGTGCCTCCGGGTAATTATCACGTTTTTTTCCCGAATATTATATAAAAAGTTTGATCAACTGTATCAATTAAACGGACATGGAAGATGACTGTTTATCCTGTATTAAATACCTCGGTTATTTCAGACACGGTATCACTCTATTTAAGTCAGGCTAGCATTAAACCACCTCTGAAAAGCCCAACTACACTCATTCCCAAGCTGATACAATGTAAAGGGATTATACATTATACAAGAAGTGGAACGCGGACTGTGGTGAACTCAGAAAATTTCAAACTGAAGGATGGCGATTTTCTGGTTGTTGCCAAACAATGCAAAACAGGTTCCAATTATACAATCCCGGTTACCTTTCAAAAAACCGATTATGCTTTCATCATGGGGAAACGGGATTCTTTCTTTACAAATGCACAGAATTATATGAACCGGCGCCCTGCGGTGATAAATAAATCTAATCCCAAGCGGAATACTATCACTAAAAGCATAACCAGCCGTGATTCATTTGAGGAAATTTTGAAAGCAGTATCTACGGGCAAAGAGATTGTTACTCCCGTTAACGATATACTCATTGTTTCCCATGCCCGTGGCGAGGGAATGCTCTTTTTTAAACTAAATGCACAAGACCCCGACAAGGTAATTTATCTGGATGAGTTATGCCCCTTTGCGCATAGTACAACACGGGCAAAGGTAACTAAAAGGGAAGTAGAAGACCATGCAAACACAAATATTCATATTCGTGGATGTAACATCGGAAATGAAGTGAAGTATCTTCAGTTAATCAAAAAAATCTTCGGTACAAAGGTCACTGTAACTGCACCAAAACATATAGACTTCTTCGGGTATTTTGTTGATCCTAATAATTCTATCGATATCAAATATGAATATATGATGTATTGTTTTAACGTATACCAGACAAAACGTGCTGCAAATGAAAACGCCCTGGTAAAGCTTTTTGATAATAAATCTTTTTCAGATATTCATGGAACCGGCATAACAACAACTCAATGGAAATCCTGGATCCCGAGCAGTATACACGCGGCATCAAGAAAAACACAGTATACCTGTAACAACCCGATTAATGCATCAATGAAACCCTATATACAGCGAGAATATCGTTACAGGTATAAAGTAATATTTACATTTAAAATTTCTGTTCCAAAAGGTGTGAATTATCCAACTGCAAAAAAAGATCAATTAGCAGCTCTCAAACAAAGTTTACAAAATCACCCGGAAATGCAGACAAACTGGCCAAGCAAACAGTGCCAATTCCCAAAGTATATGCGTCATGGCTACCAAAGCGTTAACGATTTGGTCGATAACCTTTATTGGACATTTTCCTGGAAAAGTAGCAAGCGTCTTTTAATTTGTACAGGTAAACGGCATGAATATCAGGTACGTATCCCTATAACAGATGCAAATAATAATTTATTGATTAATGCAATCCCAAGCACTGGTAATCGTCAATATACACATAACAATATTATTGAAACAGACACTCGCTTTTTTGCAAGTGCATAGATATAGAACAATATGAAAACAATACTACTTCTTTTAGGCTTATCTCCTTTAGTTATCTCACAGACTGATAAAACAGATCATTCTAATTTGGGTACCACATGTGATTCGCTAACTCTTAATTATATTCACGATCCGGATCTTCAAAAAAAATGTGGCTCATATTACCAAAAAAAGCTAACTCAAATTCCCAGGGTTAAAATCAAAGGGAGAAAAGCATATAAAAAAAAGACAAAGACATTCGCGGATTCAATAGAAAAAGAGATAGAATATTGCATTAAATCATATAAATGGACAGATTCAGGAGTTAAAATTAACTTTCTTGTAGATGACATTCTTCCTATCCCCTCTTTTAAGGGAACTGTTTGGGATGATTCAATAATAACGGCTTATGTAAAAGGGCCAAAGGGTTGTCAGAAAATAAAATTGAGAAGGGGCAATGGGTATTCAGGGTTTATTATCTCATCCTGCGATACGATTAGCGATACAATCCATATCGAAAGCTATCTCCTAACTTTTAAAAAGGAATTGAATTGTACCCAATCAATATCTGTCACTTTAAATAGTAAAGGTGATACTATCAGTAAGGGTGGACACGATGTGCTCGAATATGGAGGGACACTGAGCCATATTACAAAAGGATATATTGAATTCTCAGGAGAATCAGTCTTACTTAAAGTCCAATGCAATCAGGTAGATACCGTAGAGATTAAATGCAAAAAGTATAAACATGAGACGTGTCTTATTTGCAGAGGGATTGATATTGTTTCAGCCGGGCCGAATACTTTACATGGGTATTTCCCGGGAGGAAAAAAAGTTACCCTTTCAGAAAATTGTAAAGAGAATCCATGTGAAACTACCCAGGTGCCAACCGCAATTTACCTGATAAATTCGATTTTAAAAGGGCATTCATTTCTTATTAAATCTCCTGAGCGCGGGCCCAGGATATATAGTAATTGCGAAGAGTGCCGAAAGGATACAAGTTCGGTTTTATTTCCTTTTGCGAGATAGATATAATCACAAAGATCAAGAATATGAAATACAAATTCTCCAAATCAACCGACCAGGAACACAAGGAAAAAGTAGACTCCAAGCTAATCTATGCTTTGTGGAAATCAGGCTGCGCCCGGGGTGGAGCTGAAGCTTGCTTTGAAGTAAGAACTTCCTTTGTGGGCCAGGGCGCTAAAATTGAAATAACCGTTAAGGGTGACGATTACGGCAAAATAGATAAAATCAAGGATAAGATCTACAACAACCGCTACAAAGGCAGTGTAGAGATTCCCGATGATATTAAACCTGGTGAAAATGTCTGGTTCGAAGTTAAACTCTCTAAACAGGGGCTTAAAGAAGAGTCAAACGTTATCCCGGGCATGCCTGTACCCACATGCACAAAAATTCAATGGGATAAAAAAGAGGCACGAAGAGGAGATACTCTCAAGCTCCAGGCTGAATTTGAAGGAGTTGCGGATAAGACTGAAGCGACTGTGATAATAATGGAATATGATCAGGACGGCAATCACGACAAAATAGCGACAATTCCAACAACTGTAAAAAACAGAAAGATCGATTTGCAGTGGGAATATGAATATCACGAGGATACTGATGAAATCCCAACAGATGAAGAAATGAAAAAATACAGTAAAAGCTACAACCCACCGGAATACTTTTTTGTTATTGATATTGACGGGTTTAAACTGGGAGAGAAGCAGGAGTCGGGATTGTTGGAGTTTAAGGATTGGGTGGAGTTAGAGCTTGTTGACGAGGAGGGTAATCAAAAGCCTGATGAAGAATATATCATTCATCTTCCTGATGGAACCCGGAAGAAGGGTAACCTTGACAGCAAGGGCTATGCGAAAGTAGAAGACATCCCTCCGGGAAAATTTTCCGTTGAATATCCCAATATTTAGATAAACGTAAGGAATATCCTATGCCAGGACCGGTAACCCATTTGTATTTAGCAAGTAGACTTGCTCTGGATTATAAAAACCACAAAAATCCCATACTAAAAGATATCAATGATGGGTTCCAGCGAATGGTTGATGCAAATAAAAAGTTTTACGATGATGCTCATAAGGCGGTACAGAATAACTCTTCCGATGAAATTGAAAAGGCTATGAGTAATTACCGGCAGGCACACCGTCATGACACCGTTGCAGTATTCGGCGCCTTTTCTGCAGGCTCACAGGGGCCGGATCTGTGGATACTCCCCGACTCAAAGAAGGATCTCCTGTTTGGGGAAATTAAGGGATTTATGCATTTTGACATGGGACATTACAATCTTTCGCATCGTTTTCCGTTTATATCCCTCAAGCGTATTCGTCAACAGGACAAATCACTTGCAGAATTACAGAAGAAATACCAGACTGCCTATATTCTTGGCTATTTAAGCCATATTGCACTGGATATCCTTGGGCACGTTAAGGTAAATGTCTTCGCAGGAGCCTATCACCAACTTGAAAAAGTCTGGGAAAACGAGCAGGGGCTTTTGACAAAGGATATCTGGAACAATCACAATAAAGTCGAGCATTATCTCGATGCCCTCATCCGATTTCTCTGTTTTGAAGGTTACCACGAAAAAATAAAAGGTCTGAAGAATATCCGTACACAGTCGTTCAAGCAGGACGATCCATGGTATTTTGCCAATTACTCAGATTTCTACGATAAAATTCTAAAATTCGGCAAGATTATTAAAACAAACGGTATCACCAATGATGATGAAGATTACCTTAACCTGTCAGTATCTCTGCCCGGCCCTTTTGCAGTAAGGTACAGAATTCGCAGCAGCCCGCAAAAAGTAAAACCCTTTATCCACAATGATTTTTGCCGTGCCTATGAAATCGCCGATAAACCGATACGGGACCACAAATACTCTGTAACAAAACTCGAGAATGAATATCCCAAACTCAACTATTTCAGAAAAAACAATACCAGAGACGGTGTCTCTTTTTATTATTACCTTAAATATGCAATTCCAAATATTGATAAAGTTCGCGACTATTCTACAAAGTTTTTTGATCCGGGGGCATTTGGTTCGTTTATACTCGGCAGTAAAGATATAGCAACCGGATTTATTGATTCGGCATTGAAATTCCTTGATTCCGGAGATATCAGCGTTCTGAAGACGCTGAAGCACTGGAACCTTGACGTTGGTATGGCAATCCGCCTCAGGGATATCAGCAAAACATCGGCAAAAGGTAAAAAACCGGCGCGGGCAGTCTGTATCGACCTTGTTAACGTTACTGAGGAAATCCCGGAGTGCAAAAAGTGGACTCCACCCAAGCTTGATGTAACTAACTGGAAAAAAAACGGGCAGGAAGAGATTGAATGGAAAGCACCAAAAGAAGAAAAGAGTGCTGTTGGGGATAATACTATAAAAGGAAAATCGGGCGGAAAGGTGAAATCGGTTGCCTATCCGGTCTCGGGCATTGACATCCGTTTCAGCGGTTTTAAGCTTTACAATGATTCCGATGAATTGGGTGGCTACCTTTTCGGCGATACCATGGGATCGCTCCCCTCCAATCAAAATATTCTCGAAGGCAAACATGCCTATGCTATCAAACGCTGCCTTGAAGATTTTTCAGAAAATGACGACATTGCCGAATCAAAAGATTTATCAGTGGGAAATTGTAAATTAAAAGAATACCTGGCATCATTTATAACTAAAATTATTTCTCCGGATAAAATGCCAAAACCCCACGAGGGTGATAAAAAGACAAGCGAGATAACAATGATAAGCCCAAAAGTCTTACCCCGTCATGTAAAGGTTACGGCATGCAGAAAATATGTGTGCAAACCTCACGAAACAGCCAGTTGGGCCAGCTCGAACCAGGGCAACTTTCATCCAAAAAAATTAAAAATCTACAAAAATCCTTTTCCTTCAGAAGAAATGGTACTTGCAGTATTTGCTTTGATAAAACAGTCAAAGAACTATGTTGACATTTTTCATCATCAACTGCTCAGCCATGGCGATGTCGAAAAATTGAAATATGTAAAGTCTATTGGGGTAAATACTATTCTATTAATTTTCAGTAAAACGAAAGATAAAGGAAGCGGAAAAGTGACCGTGGCTCTGGATGAAGCGTTTATCGATGGAGAGAAACAGAATGTCCCGGGAGAAACGGTAAACCCTGATAATCCTCATGTATTTCTCGTTGAATTTGAAGATGCGCTCTTTCGAACTGACAGTGCCGTGCTTCTTCCCGAAGGATATCTTGATAAAAATGCAACAGATGAGGAACAGGACATTATAACCGGCCTCGATGTTCTTCGGACTATTTACATTCAGGCAAAAGAATATCCGAAGCAGAAAATACTTATTGCCGGTCATACCGACCGAGTGGCCAAAGACTCCTTTAATTACCCATTATCCGACGACCGCGCCAAGTCGATTATGTACCTTCTTGAAGGGAAGAAAGAGGATTGGGCACAGATTGCTGATAAGAAAAACCATAATAAGGACATACAGACAATACTCAAATGGGCCGCTTCAGAGCGTGGATGGGACTGCAATCCCGGAAAAATTGACGGAAAAATATGGGGTGGCACAAAAAAGGCGATTCTTGGTTTTCAAAAAGCATATAATAAAGATTTCAGCAAATCGATAGGTGAAGATAAAACGCTGGGCCCTGAAACATGGGGCGCTGTATTCGATGTATATCAGGCAAAATTAGCTGAATTACTCTCGACCACATTTGAAAAGATGAATACCTTTCACACCTCTTTGAACGATAGATGGGTTGATACTGAGCATAAGGCTGTAGGATGCGGCGAGTGTTTCCCGAAGGATCATCCTGAGCTTGACGAATACGAAAGCGCTGTTAACCGCCGAATTGATGTACTTCTTTTTGATCCCTCGGAACTGCCTGCCACACCGCTGCCGTGCCCGAATTCTGCAACACTCACAAAAAAGGACAACGCTCAATCGGCACGGGAATCGTGTATTGCAAACTGCCCGGTATATAAAGACAAACCGGCACCCAAGCATTTATCGGTAACTCCCCATTCCAGGCCACAGACAAAACCAAAATTTCATACGATCTCACAACCGGGAGGCGCTGACTATATCCTAATCGATAAGCTGTATACTTATGTTGCCTATTATGATGATTCCGACAAACTGGAAAAAGTCCACCGACTGGTAATGAAAGGGGGTATACTCCACGGCTACTACTCTGAAAAACCTGCTACCATTGACGGGGATCGTGAAGCCTGTTTTTATTTCAGCCATCGTGACGACCTGACGGCTACAGACAGGGATACGCGCTTTGCAAAAAATAAAAGTGGATTACCGCTCATTGGTCCTGTTACCGTACCCTTAGGACAGGATGCTGAAGTAAAACTGAACCTATGGGATCAAAAAGATTGGGCCGTCTTCCGCAACAAGTCTGTCGATGGGAAACAGGCTGACGGTATAAAAATGGCGGAATGGAAGGAAGATTATTCGATTGGGAAGCTATTCAATCTTAAAACCGGGGGCCAGGGATTTTTTCCAAACGGCAAGTCGACCGAAAAGGATGTACAGGAAACCTGGAAAAGCAACCCACCCATAGACCTTATACAATTCGGCAAATACGACGGCGATCCGATGTGGCTGGGTACCCTGTCGTTGCCGCCGACAGAGAAGGTCAAGCTCCTTCTTGAACACGAAACAGGCTCTGGGAAATCGATTTTTGTCGGCTCCTATAATGAAATTAAGCATGAGGGTGACAATATAATAATTCATGGCCTTCATACCTATAAGAAAGAGATTGTTGACAAACTGATGGCCATAAAGCGCTATGACCAGTCTAATGCAAAGATTGACGCTCTCCCCGCCCCACCCGACCGCGCTGTTCTTCCGGGAGATATGTGCTGGCAGGACCAGGGACAAACAAATAATTGCGGGCCATACAGTTTTTCCACTGCTATGAATTACTGGAAATCCTATACCAATAATCCGGCGAATCAGGACGGCGCCTATTATGCACAGCATATCGATGATGCAATAAACGGAGCAAGAACTCCTAAAAACATTGTTGACGCTACAGAAAAATTCCAGATGCATGGCCGGGACAACGATGCTGAAAAACTCGACAAAGACCGGGCTATGAAATTGGTCAAACTCTGGATCTCTGCAGGTGTGCCGGTTTTGATCCTCGTTGAAGAAGAATACAATCTATGGAGCCTACACTGGAAAACCATTGCCGGATACGACCAGAACAGGTTTTTTCTCAATAATTCCGGTGCCGATAATGAAGCAATTAAATCAAAACGGACACCTGGTATAGAATATGAAAAAGCACCGGTCGGCAATGATGTTGATTCACATGAGGCGTTCTGGAAAAAATGGAAAGAAACTCAAGGTACCATCGTTGATGCATTGACCACTGTTGATGGATGCACCTTTATACCCTTATACCCCAAAGACCAACTCTTCGCCGGAGATAAGGCACAATGAATAATAAGAAGCTCTTCATCTCTGCTTTTATTACGATAGCGCTCCTTCTAACAAGGTGTTCTCTTGAAAAATACCTTCATGCAAGCATTCTTGACTCCGAAGGGAATCCCGTGCCTGATGCAATCTTTTACGCAGAGGCATCGACTCACGAAACTGGGGCGTTTGATTTCATATTCGCAGTTCCTGATGAAAAGGGTGAAATAGGAACAAAAGAAAACCCTATCTCTATCCAATGGAATCCAAAGGCAAAGTTATCTGTCGCTGCATTTGCTCAAGGGAAAAAAACAGAAGTCATTATTGATCATTCCAACGTTATTATTGAACATGGTATCATTTTCAAACTGGAAAATATCGAAAGCAACAGCAGTGTATGGGAACCGAACCTTTTATTACTCTCATTCCCCTTCGAAAACCAACCAGAACTGGCACAAAGAATAACACAAACCCAGCACCGGCTGCTTCACAAAACCTTCTTTAATGCTTATGATATATTTCTATCCGGGAAGATGCAGCCATCGGAAAAAGAAATAATTAAAGTAGAAAAAATAGGGCAGTTGATAAAAATAATTTACTAAAATTAAAATTAGCCACAGTTTTTCCTTCAGCATTGAGCATAATACTGATGTTGCCTTAAAAAAATGGACACGTTTCTAAGCACATTTACCTGTTACTTTGGTATTCGTGCATTTTTAACGGTTATATTCCATTCCCAATCAGTTAGACAAACAACTCTCTGGAATCGGTCAGAAAAAATTCCCGCAGGTTTATACCGCCAACAGTAAGGTAAGCGATCGGTGAACCCATCTTTTTTTCTTGAATGATATTATATCCTCACTATTTCAAGGAGGCATTCATGCGAAAGGTCACATTCAGAAGTGGTATGAATTATGGTTTAAACCTATTGACCAAATTTGGTCACTAAACATTGACTAAACTATGTTATTGATATATATTCATTATCATGCAAGACCTGTTTCTTATACATAACCTCTTTTCCTATTCTATATCGCGATTTAAACGGGAAGATCCGCAGCTCAGAAGGCTGAAAAATTACCGGTTCAGGTATACCTCCCCTCTGGCAAGGGAGCTTGCAAGTCAACCTCCGGGAATTTACACTCTGGCAGGTGGAAGACAGGTAGGAAAGTCTACACTCCTGAAACAGGTTATTCTTTATCTGCTGGAAAAAAAACATATACCACCGGAGAATATATACTACCTCACAGGGGAAATTATTGAAAACTACCAGGTATTGATGAAATACCTGCAGGAGTATTTTTCCAAACCTGAGATTAAAAAAGAATCAATGCGTTACATTATAATTGATGAAGTAACCTACATTGATTCGTGGCACCGATGCATAAAGTTCTTTGCAGACTCAGGTAATTTTGAAAACACATCGGTAATTCTTACCGGATCCGACATTGTTTTTCTGAAAGATATGGTAAAAATGCTGCCCGGCAGGCGTGGGAAAAGCAACCGTACGGATTTTCATTATTTCCCAATTTCCTTCAAGGAATATTTAAAACTACTCAAATCAATACCGTTAGAAGTAATAGAAGATATAGAAGCCGGAAAATCCGTGCAGGATAACACTCAATTAATTAAAAGTCTTTACAAAGAACTTAAGCAGTATCTTGTTACCGGCGGGTATCTTAGCGCCATAAACAGTTATGCCGCACATGGCGAAGTAATAAATTCCGTATATAAAACCTATTTTGACTGGATAAAGGGTGATATTTTAAAAAGAAATAAAAATGAAGCTTATCTTGAAGAAATCCTTCACTCAGTTGCGAAGCGATCCGGAAGTCAGATTACATGGAATTCCCTTGGAAAAGATGTAACGATTCAGCACCATAAAACAATATATGAATATTGCGACATTCTTCGTTCCATGGATGCTCTTTTTATTCAGAATGCTTTACAGGAGCATAAATTGGCACCGGCACTAAAAAAAGCAAAAAAACTCTATTTTACAGATCCGTTTATTGCAAACACCATATGCTCATGCCTTGGTATTAACCCGATCAGTGATGATCTGCTTGTTGAAGGCGCATTAATAACCCATATAAGGCGCGCATTCCCCACATACTATATAAAAACTGCATCCGGCGGAGAAATTGACCTTGCATACATCGAATCAAAAAAAATTATCCCCATAGAAATAAAATGGACAGAAAATATCAAACCGATTCATTTGAAATGGCTTAAAAAGTATAAGAACAGTATTCTCGGTGCGAAAGTAAATTTTGAATCTACGATTGAAGGTATCCGAATAGTTCCCCTGCCGTATCTTTTTATCAGACATTCCTTTGACTGATCTAACTTTAATAAAGACACTCAGTGTATTAAATAGTTTCTGTTAAATATATCTGAATTTCTGATACGTACCTATCAACGCCCCCTTGTAAGGTATTGATTTTATTATAAACGAATTGTAGGAAGTTTTACTTCCACTATGAGTTATGCACTTTATGTATAATATTATTTAAATACAAGTCCCCCTCCGGGGGATTTAGGGGGCACATCTGTAAAATGTAAACAGATATCAATTAATCATCACAATCCCACCGGTCAACGTGGTCTTAGCCCCGCCCTTAAAATCAGCCATAGTTTTACCTTCACATTTCAGCATCATACCGGTCACTTCAGTGTTCATGCCTCCTTCAACGGTCATATTCATATCGGCCTTTGCTTCAACATTCATGCCTTTTATTTTAACATCCATGTTGGCGGTTTCTTCAATTGCCTGTTGCGCAGTCATTTTAATATTGGCCGCTTCAATAATCAGATCGGCTTGTGCGGTAATTTTGATTTCCCCCTGGGAATCGAGGCTGAGGCCGCCGCCCCCGTCAAGGGTCACGGTGTTTTTTCCCGCACCGTCAGTGATGGTAATGGTATTGCCGTCATCATCCATCTGCACCGCATGGCCGCCTGCTGTCTTTATCGTGATTATGTTGTTTTCATCGTCGATCTTAATAAGGTGTTCCAATTCTGTCTGGATAGTAATCCCTTTACCACTGTCGCCATAACTCAACTGCATACCGTGATTCAAACCACCGATAGTGAGGTGTTTGTTCTGATCGTCAAGTACTATCCGGTTATTACCGTTGTCATCACCGGTTGTTTTTATCTCTATCTTTTTATTTTCATCATCGAGGAGAATTATATTTTTTGCTTTGGAGTTTAAGGTCACTTTCTGTTTTTCATCGGTATCATCAAGTATTAATTCGTTACCACCGGCAGTACGTATTACACTCTGCGCCTTATTATTACTGACAACCGGAGAAACGGTATTTGCGTTCGGCACGGTACCGATACCAATTGGCTTATTAGGATTTCCGTCGATACAGGCAAGTACCATTTCAGTTCCTTCATGGGAAGGAAAATGGATACCGTAATTTGAACCGCTGTACGGCTGCGCCAGGCGTACATACTTTGACGCGTCATAGTTGGCACTGTCGGAAAGGTCAAACGGCATACGGACTTTATACCGGGCCATTTCATCGAGGCTGGCATAGTCGGAACCGCTGGCCTCAATAGTCGCGGTAATGACGCCATTAATTTTGGGTACCGGTGTTTTTACCGGTGGACAATAATTTTCTACTTTCGATGACGGTAAGAGGGCAAATACATTTTTATAGGAGAATCTTCCCATACCGCCTTCAGCCGATATATGGCTTCCTTTATGAGATACCGTTCTTATCATAAAACTATCATTGCAGTCGTCACGGGAATGGTCTTTGAGGGTGAAACGGAATCCCGCCCTGAAACCCCGGCAGTTACTGTCGCCGGAAACAGTAATCTGTTCCGTAGCAATCCGGTTTGCCGCTAATTCAGCAGATTTCTGCGAACCGTCCGTATCTTTAAAACCACCACCATACGTATACACTTTTCCTACATTGCCCGATGAAATCGCTTTGCTCGCAGAAAGGTCAACTTCCGGTGTGCGGTAATTGTAGTTCTTAACCTGCACCTCAGTTGGAATGATCTGCTTCTCATACACAACCGTATCCACTGATTCTTTTTCCGTACTGTCAACGCGTTCACTCAGTCCGGACGGAGAACGGTAGACAATCTCCGACTCGCCTGAGATATACTCAAACGATGCCGCCTTATCACTGATAACCAGCTCTTCCCTGTTGGCACCTTCAATCTCCTCCTCGAGGAGCGGCAGTTCCTTAAAAAAGTACCAGATTCCTGAGCCTTCCATAAGCCGCGAAATGAAATCAAGATCAGACTCCTGATACTGAACGATATATTCAGCCTCCCCATAGGTTCCCTGGAGATCGAGTGAAAAATAATCAGAGAGGCCGGCATCCTTAAGTACCTCTTCTATGATATCGGGAACGGACATCTTCTGGAAAACCCGTGTATTGAAATTCAGACTGAGCAGCCACAGGCGGGGAACCAGCCGGACACTGTAAGTGCTGTAATCAGTTGATGTACCAAGAAATTTGAATTCAGAGACAATACCGGAATAGGGAAAATATTCGCCTTCACGGAAAATATAGAGCGTTGCCTGTTTGTTAATCATCTCATCCGCAGAAATATCACCGCGCGGTGAACGTAGACTAATAGTAAAATCATAGGGTGAAGAGATGCTGTCGTTTCCGGTAAATTCTGCGACCCCAAAGGTTGTAAGGTCCAGGTCCCCGCAGATGAATACGAATTGCGCTTGATTTGCCTTTTTGCTGGAGGGCATAGTCAGCTCCTTCCATATAATAAGTATAGAGATGAAAATCTTTATCTATGTTAAAAATAGACTATTGCATCATATAAATCTGTGATATCAGTCACATTAAATACATTTTTCTATTTTTTTGCCACGAAGACATTTATTTAGATTTGATTAAAACTTTCCGTAATTTTTCATCCAGCGCAAGCAGTTTTTCGGATGATTCTTCTGCAATAAAAAAGGCACTCCGTGCAGGCTGAATCCATGACTGCGGCGTATGGCTCACCCGCGGGGGTGTTACCAGCAATATCCCCCTTTTTGTTTCAGGATTATATGCGTCACCGCCAAGTATCTGTTTCAGCTCAACGTAAGTATCAGGAAGGCGATGGCGCTTTTTACCGATAAACCGGAACAGGCTTACGTTGTCAGGTGCAAGTTTATCATGCAGAGCGTACGCGACACTACTCATCGGATGACGCGCGTTTATCTCAATCACCGGGGCAAGCCGCCTCTCTCCCTTTTTGTCAACCCACTCAAAGGAATCAAATCCGGCAGGGCCGAAATAGCCTGCACCATGCAATGCTATTGCCGAATTTTTTACAGCTAAGTCAAGCATTTTCCGCCACCGTGCAATCACTTCATCATGAGGATCGATCACATCGGCAAAAAAGGTCCCGGCCCGGTTTGAGAGGGTTCTGTGATGCCTGATATCCGAAACACTCCCTTGCGGCGAGATAGTACATCTGCTGGAAATATCCGTTGTTCGTGTGTACCATGGCTCGATGATTACGCCACAACTGTCTACGAAGAAGGTATCAAGCTGCTTCAATTCACTTTCAAACAACTGCCGGGATTCTTTCCGGATAAAACCATAACCGGCATTACCGTAATCCGGTTTAATCACCAGGGGAAACTGCTGCCACGAATCCAGCGTTGTCATCAATTCATCCTTCATGGCACAATAGCAGGCGCCGGGAACGCCGGAGCCGGTCTTCCGGTTACACTGCAAGCTGAACTTCCTCGAATTCACCTCCCGAACGATTGACAAATCAGGATGCACACAGTGCGCTTCAGCCTGTAACAATGTGTCATACGCCTCACGATTCCATCCCCAGGGTACCCCATGCATACCGGAACATTGCTTCCCGATCGATACCGGTTCCGGACACTCCAACCCATGCCGCGTGAGATACTCCCAATACTCATCAGGTACTGAAATGGAAAGAAGTATCCTGTCGCCGGCGCGTGCGCAGGGAATAAAAAGCGTACCCATCTCTGCCGCAGCCGGAATTAGTTCTGCGGTATCATAGTTACCGAGGGAAAGGTCAAAAAGAGGATTGCAGTAAAAAAGGGATGGTTTGTCGGATAACGGGTAAGCGTTCACAGAACGCTGAAATTTCCAATTTCTAATTTCCAATTTCCAATTTCCAATTTCCCCTTCGACAAGCTCAGGACTTCGCAATTTCAAGCCATAATTAATGACGGGGTATTATTTTGTCCCATACACTCGACATTGATTTCTTTGGCCGCCAGATAAAACGGCAGGTCAGGCATTTCACTCGCCGCCTTCCGCGCAATGTTCGGATAGGGCTGAAAAAAAACGGATCATAATACTCAACAACATCACGGCCGCATTTGGGACAGGTCTCCGATGGCGGATCCCAGAATGAGTCCCACAACTGGCTTAATATATTATCACTCTTCCACAGCTTCATTCGCCGGTGATGATGATGACGTGAACGGCGTGAGGGCATAATGGTCTCCTGTTTTCTGTACCAGGCACTTTCTAAATAACCGGTGACGGGAGAAATAGCTGAAAATAGGAACGCTGCGCAAACAGATCGGTCATCCCCGCGATATAATCAGCAGTAATCCGTGACTCCGGTGTAGTCTCCGTATAATTTGTATTCTTTATAAAATCAAACAGCACTCCGACACTTGGCGCATCTTTAATAACCTTACTGGTATACGATACATTCCTTCCACGGTCTGATTTCCTGAGTATCTCCATCAACCTCCTGAAGAGCTGCTCAAGAACATGCTCACCTTTTTGCGCCCTGCTCTCCACATCAGGATGAAGATATATGAACCGGGAGTTAAAATCTCTTAACTGCTTCATGAGTTCAAAAACAGTTTCACTCAGTTTTATGGCATCAGTATCAACACTGCCGGCGATTGTATCGTTTACAAAACGGCCGATTATTTTACCGTTTTCAGTACCAAGGCCCCTGGCGACCTCCAGGGGGATATCCTTCTTTTTAATAAGTCCCGCTTTAATACCGTCCTCCAAATCCCTGCCGAGAAAAGCGATTCTATCGACCATACGCACCAGGCATCCTTCCAGGGTCGAAGGATAACAAGTCCTGTCCGTGATTTCTTCCAGTTTAAACAGGTCCTTTTTCCTGTCCGGTGAAACGCTCTGTTCAAACTGTTCGCCGCAATGATTAAGGATACCATCCCGCACTTCATAGGTTAAATTGAGCCCTGCGCCGTGACCTGTTAATTTATCAACGACGCGTAATCCATGCACTTCATGCTTGAATCCTTCAGTAATTCCTTCTTCTACCAGCAGGTTATTGAGGGTCCGCTCCCCGATATGGCCAAAGGGTGTATGGCCGAGGTCATGCGCCATAGCTATTGCATGAATAAGATCGGTATTCAGGCCAAGGCAGCGCCCAATAATTGTCGCGATACTTGACACATGCAGTACATGTTCCATACGCGTACAGATATGGTCGTTGTCGGGCGACAGAAAGACCTGTGTTTTATGTTTCAGACGTCTGAATGGCGGGCTGTGCAGTATACGCGTGTCATCACGTGCAAATTCAAGACGGAACGGGTCCTTCTGTATAGGATACTTCCGCCCCAGGGATTCACTGCTTTTTTTAGCAAACGGTGAAAGCCGTTTTTCTTCCTGGAGAAGATAGTTGACTATATCCGCTTCTTTTTTCATACACCGTTTACTGAATCAAGAAAAGTATTCACAAAGGCAATCTGTTCTTCTGTCTCCAATGCCAGACGGCA
Organism: uncultured bacterium; assembly: GCA_965372145.1. Taxonomy (GTDB): domain Bacteria; phylum Fibrobacterota; class Chitinivibrionia; order Chitinivibrionales; family JANQEN01; genus CBDVBE01. Next base: position 16,667 of record CBDVBE010000038.1, read on the forward strand.
GCTGCGAACCTTGTCTATTGCGGCATGGCCGTCAATTGATAAATGGAGTCCGACAATACTGGCAAGGACGATACCGGTTCTGCCGATCCCTGCATAACAGTGCACACAGAGCGGCGTATCATCATGCAAAATAGCATCAGCCTCCCTGATAATCCGCCCATATGTTACTAAATCCGAGGGAATACCAAAGTCAGGGATAGGAAAAGAGAGCCACTGTATCCCGGCTTCCTGACACAACCGGCTAAAAAATTCCGGCATATTTCTCAGCGACAACAGACAGCGGATGCCAATATTATAAAGGCCACGCAAATCTGATAAAACATACTCTTCAACCGGAGACATTGATTTCCCCGGCATTGCACTCCCGGCAAGTTTATCCGGAATAATCCACGAAAAATTCTGTATTGCCATCACACTCCTATCTCATTCAAGCCAAGATATAGAAAATATATAAAATAAACAATGAAACGACAATTGTAGAACTCTTCTGCAAAACGTTATTTTATATGGCTGTTATCAAAACAATAATCCAGATAACAAATCGTATTAAATTATATCGAAAAAATTATATCTATTCCTGTAATTATGAGAATTTCTATAGTATATCTTATGATACCTCCAATTTCAGCTCTTATCGGCTGGATCACCAACTATATAGCCGTTAAGATGATTTTCAGGCCGCGAAAGCCCTATACTTTTTTGGGTATAACCTTGTGGGGACTTATCCCAAAACGGAAATCAGACCTGGCAAAAAAAATAGGAGAAACTGTTGAACATGAACTCATCTCACATCAGGATATTCATACCGTGGTTAATACACCGCAATTCCATGAAGATATCCTTCGATCGGTTATGCAGGCAATCGACAGGTTCATTGAACATAAACTCGGAACCAATCCAATTGTCTCTATGATACTCTCCAATGAAGTGACAAGGGTGATTAAAGAAATGATTAAAAACGAGCTTCGGGGCATCCTTCCCGTTTTCATGGAAGATATCTTTGAAAAAGTAGAGCATCGCCTTGATTTTAAGGAAATCGTACGGAGTAAAATTGAACAATTTGATATGTCAAAACTGGAACACATTGTTTATAACATAGCGGCAAAAGAGCTGAGATCGATTGAAATATTAGGCGGCATTCTCGGCTTTTGTGTTGGACTTGCACAGGTTGCTATTCTAATACTAGGCAGCAAATCATTTTTATTATAATTGCAACTGTTTAGGTTTAATGTTACAAAGCAGTCGAAGCACTTGTATACTATTCGTAATCCTAATCGTACTCATAATCAAATTTTTTTCTTTCGATTAGGATTAAGAGTATGATTAAGAGTATGATTAAAATTAAGAGTATGAAAACACAACAGCGTTTAAAAACAATCCTCTTCTCTTTTTTCGTAGTATTACTCCTATCATGGAGTTATGCCAGTGTTATCTATACCGATATAAGCCAGGACAGCCTTACCCTTGGTGAAAAAATTGAATTGACCGTATCTCTGGTAATCCCGTCCGGTGCGCAAATCATCCCGCCGGAAACGGATGCAGGTATCGGTAAATTTACCGTGAAAAGCTGGGACAGTGATAGGATAGCACGGAAAACCTCCGATAGTCTGAGCTATAAATATCTTCTTACCATCTATGAAGTCGAACAATGTTCTATTCCTGCTCTCCCCTTTGTAGAGGTGAAGGATGACCGCCATGACACACTTTATTCAGACACGATCCCCATGCGGGTAATCTCGGTAATTGTCGCAAACAAAGGTGATACCATCACCCTGAAGGATATCAAACCACAGTTGAAAGCGGGAAGACCCTCACTGCTCTGGTTATGGATACTACTCTTTATTGGCGGTATTGTCGGTCTCATTTTTCTTATCCGCTACCTGTGGCTCAGAAGCAGGAAACCACCGCCGCCGCCTCCACCGAAACCGCCATACGAAGAGGCCATTGAAGCACTGGCCCGGCTGGAGGACAAACAGCTTCTTACCAAAGGATTGTTACGGGAATATGTCTTTGAGCTGTCTGAAATTCTCAAACGGTATACGGGACGTCGATTTGAGTGTAATGCGGCTGAATATACAACGGAAGAAATGCTCCAGTGGTTACCCTTCGCGCCATTCGATGCTGTGTTAATAAAATCCATGGAATGGTTCTTCGATACAACCCATCCGGTAAAATTCGCCAGGATGGTACCGGATCGTACCACAGTGAAACAGTTGTATGATGAAACCAGACTGTTTATTGAAAAGACCAAACCAGGGTCTGAAAAAGATCAGAAAACACCGGGACAGGAAGGGGGAAAAAAATGAGGCTCGCACATCCCTATTTTCTCTTTCTTCTCCTGCTCTGGATCCCGATGGCAGTGATTTATATACTGAGGGAAAAGAAGTCGCGGCCTGCAGTTCGATTCTCTGATCTCTCCATGATAACCAGACTGCAGTCAACGCTTATTGTTAAGCTGCGGCATATCCCTTTCTTTCTCAGGATAATCGGTGTGGGACTTCTTGTCGTTGCACTTGCTCGGCCACAGGAGGGACATACCGAACAGGAGGTGACCACCCACGGGGTTGATATCATGCTGGTTCTTGATGTCTCAACCAGTATGCGTGCCCTTGATTTCAAACCGAAAAACAGGCTCTTTGTTGCAAAAGAGACTATCAAGAAATTTATTCGGAAACGAAAACATGACCGTATCGGCCTGGTTATTTTTGCAGGAAGAAGTTATACCAAGTGCCCGTTAACGCTCGACTATAATATCCTCGCACAATTTCTTGATGATATAAAAACAGGAGAAATTGAGGATGGAACCGCTATCGGCACTGCATTAGCCACCGCAGCAAACCGCTTGAAACAGTCACAGGCAAAAAGCAGGATAATGATCCTGCTCACTGACGGGGCAAACAACCGGGGTGAAATAACACCGATTATTGCAGCAAAGGCCGCGAACGAATTACAATTGAAAATCTATGCTATCGGTGTTGGGAAAGAGGGGAAAATCCCCTATCCGTTTGAATTTGTCAATCCCTGGACCGGAAAGAAACAAAAAAAGATTGAGATGGTCGATTCTGACCTTGACGAACAAACGCTCGTGGATATTGCCGCTGCAACAAACGGCATCTTCTACCGCGCCCACAATGCAAAAAAACTTGAAGAGATATATGATACCATAGACAAACTTGAGAAGTCTGAAATAAAAACCCTGTCATATACGACCTGGTCAGAACGATTTTTCCCGTGGCTTATTGCAGGGTGTATTGTGTTATTATTAGAATTGATATTGAAACATACTCGTTTCAGGAGAATTCCCTAGAGGCTGTTATGCGTTTTGGCAATCCCGAATATTTCTGGCTTTTACTGTGTATCCCGCTATGCATTGGATTCTTTATCTGGGCGTATCAGCATAAACAAGCAGCCCTTATGCGGTTTGCCTCGCTCTCTCTTATAAAAAAATTAAGCCCTGAAACCGGTCTGAACCGACAGCTTCTTAAATGGATCATGTTTCTGGCGTTTCTTTCGTTTGTAATAGCAGCCCTCGTTCGTCCCCAGTTCGGCGTGAAAGAGCAGAAAATGGAGCGCACCGGTGTTGATGTCATTATTGCCCTTGACATATCGCAAAGCATGCTCGCGGAGGATATTACCCCGAACCGGATAGACCGTGCGAAACATGAAATCAACAAGTTTATCGACCTGCTGAAAGGCGATCGTGTCGGCCTTATTATATTCGCCGGCGAAAGCTTTGTCCAGTGCCCTCTTACCCTCGATTACGGCGCGGCAAAGATGTTTCTTGATGTTGTTAAGACCAGTTGGATACAGCTTCAGGGTACGACGCTTGCTGATGCGATACAGCAGTCAATTAAAGCTTTCAGGACGAAATCAAAAAAACACAAGGTACTGGTTCTTATCTCTGACGGTGAGGATCATGAAGGAGAAGCCATTGCCGCTGCCAAGGAAGCGGGCAAAGAAGGGGTCAAGATATATACCATCGGTATCGGATCAGAAAACGGCGTTCCCATCCCGTTGAAAAAACGGGGTGGGAATATCATATATAAAAAGGATAAAAGCGGTAACCTGGTAATGACCCGGCTGGATCCGATCATACTTGAAAAAATATCCCGTGAAGGAAACGGCGCCTATTTCCACGCAGGATCGAATCTTGATCTCTCAGTAATTTATAATGAAATCGCTAAAATGGAAAAGAAAGATCTGGGTATGAACCGATTGGCTATCTATGAGGAACGGTATCAGATGTTTTTATGTATCGCACTCTTTTTCCTCATTCTTGAGTTTATAATACCCGAACGGATCCGCCGTAAAAAGGAATGGAGGGGCAGATTTGAATAGAACGATTTCTATTATTTTTTTGCTTAGTTTCTCTCTGTTCGCCGATGAAGTATACACAAAAAATCAAAAGGCAAACAAGCTCTTTGAACAGGGTAAATACGAAGAGGCTCTCTCCCTGTATGAAGAAGCTTTGCTGGAATCACCAGAGGAAAAAAAACTGGCTATAAATAAAGGGTCAACTCAGTATCGTCTGCAGGATTTTGCCGCTGCAGAAGAGAGTTATAAAAACGCATTATCTGTCGATGATAATAAAGCGCGTGCTGATTTACATTACAATATGGGTAATGTCTATAATATGCAGGGTGATCAACTTATGCAGGCGGGTAATCAGCAGGCTATGGAGAAATATAAAGCTGCTCGGGACAGCTATATAAAAGCACTGGATTTAAAGTCAAATGATCGTGACGCAAAGTGGAATCTCCAGATCACTCAGATGAAAATCAAGCAGTTCGAGAAGCAACAGAAGCAGCAACAACAGAACAATCAGAATAATAAGGATCAGCAGCAGAATAAAAACGATAAACAGGATCAACAGAAACAGCAGAAGCAGAAAGACGAGGAGCAACAGGATAAAAAAGAACAGGACAATAAACAGCAGCAGAACAAGGAGCAGCAGGATCAGGAACAAAAGCAGGCGCCAAAACCACAACCTTCAAAAAAGGATATGGAAAAGGAAGAGGCATTGCGCCTGCTGCGCCAGTATGCCGACGATGATAAAGACCTGAACAAGCCGCAAAAGAAAATGAAAGCGCTCATTGGGAAGAAACCGGAAAAGGACTGGTAACGGGCTCATGGATTACTCCTTTAAGTTTGCAGAATGGGAAAACAGGAATAACTATATCAGGGCGTCACTGTATATAGCGCAGAATAAAAATGCTCCCTGGGTTATACTGTGCCACGGATTCACGAGTCACCGAATCGGTCCCAACTATTTTTTCACCGGTATCGCACGGTATCTTGCCTCCCGTGGCATAAGTGTAAACGCCTTTGATTTTGGCGGTTGTGGCGAAAGTGACGGAAATTTTTCAGATATCACAATCACCTCGTTATGTTCAGATCTGGTTTCCGCATACAAATACATAAAAAAAACCTTTGCACCTGCAAAAATCCTGCTCCTCGGCCATAGCTTCGGTGGATCTATTGCGGTTTTAACAGCACCATCCCTCTCCATTGACGGCCTCATCCTCATATCGCCTCTTGCAGATACGAAAAAACGTGCACAATCTCATGAATATATTTTAACCAGCGGTGCTAATGATTCAGGCTGTTATGAATACGGCCCCCATGAGTTGAAATTAAAATTCCTCAACGAGCTGAAAGATTGTGACCCGGTCGCCGCTTTGTCAAAAGAGATAACCGATAACATCATACTTTTTCAGGGGAACTGTGATCAAGAGATTCCCATACAGGAATCCGCAGCATACATTGAACGAATAAAAGAACTCGGTATTGAACCGGCCTATCACATTGTAAAAGATGCAGACCACCGGTTTTCAACGGTCGGGAGCAGACACTTTCTGAACCAGACCCTGGTTACATGGATAAAGGAGCATGTGCTGTGATACAGAAATGTTCATGGCTTATCGTTGTACTCTTGGCATGTACGTTATCGTTCGGCGGTATCCGTTTTTCGGTAACGACAGAACGGACTGCTGTTTCGCTTGGTGATCAGGTAGTGGTGACTGCAACAATTGTAAGTAACAAAGAAATTAAGAATAGTAAAGCACCGGCACTCCCCCAGTCTCAGCATTTCCGTCTTTTACGTACCAACAGCAATCAGCACCAGACCTCTTCTATTCAAATTATCAATGGTAAGATGATGCAGACAGTCGAAATCAACTATCTGTTTTACTATCATATTACTTTTATCAAAGAGGGCTCCTTTACCTTCCCTGCATTGACTTTCAATCATGGCGGTACTGCCTATACCTCAAAACCATTTACCATTACCGTAGGTAAAAAACCGGCAAAAACGCGGGATGTTCGTGTTTACATCCGGTTAAATAAAAAAAATATTTACGTCGGAGAGCAATGCATTCTCACCGTAGAAGTGGCAAAAGAAGCACAGGCTCCGGCAAACTTGACAAATGAAGGTTTTATAACTGTTATTACAAGCCTTGAAAAAGCTTTCGGTAAGGGCTTTTCAATCAACCGCCTTTTTTCCAATAAAGTCGGCCAGACTCAACGTGCTATACATGGCGTACCTCACCAGATTTTCACCCTGTCATTCTCGGTAATACCTGTTAAAACCGGAGCCTATGCAATACCATCAATTCCCTTTGAATATGTTGAACTGCGACAGGTGAAGGGAAGACGTAGAGATTTCTTTGACGATTTTTTTGGTGGCAGTTTCTTTGGACGGAGTATTCAGCAGATTCCCAGGACCGCTCACAGCAACCGGCTTTCCGTCACCGTAAAATCACTCCCGCCCGCGCCCTCAGATTTCTCCGGTGCCGTAGGTACCTTCTCACTGAATGCTGAAACCAGCGGAGACAGAGTTGCCGCCGGTGACGCAATCACCCTGCATGTCATGCTGCGTGGTACCACCCGTCCGGGGAACATGACTGACTTCTCTCTGCCTGATCTTCCCGATTTTGAAGTATTCAAACCGGAGAAGCATACCTATGTAGACACTACAGCTAAGGGAATTTCAACTCGTAAAAAATTTAAATATCTCCTCATTCCACGTGAGGAAGGTGAAAGGATAATTCCTCCAATAACGTGGACCTACTTTAATCCGAACACGGGCAGCTATAAAACTGCATCCACCGGGCAGATTCCAATTACTGTTACCAAAGGGAAGAAAGGAAGCAAGCGGCAGGCAAGATATTTAACTCAAGAGGATATTCGTGAAGTCGGCCATGATATCCGCTATATAAAAACTCCTCCCCGTATCAGGCATCAATCAACGGAACCGCATAAAAATCCGCTCTTTTTCGTTTTGTTTCCGATACCGTTTCTTATCGCATTATTCGCATTACTTTTCAGACTTCAAGCCACGGTGTTGAGAAAAGACCCTGCAATCCAATTAAGAAGAAAGGCGCTCTCTACTGCGAAGCTGTCTTTGAAAAATCTTTTAAAAGATGCGGAGTCATCTCAACCGGTACAGACGGTCTCACGGATTGCCGAGATCATTGAAACATATATTACCCACCGCTTCGGCTTCGCCGCTGTTGGAAAAACATTAGACGAGCTGAAGGAAGAATTGTCACATTTTAATGTTGAACAATCCGTTACCGCGGATCTCATACCGTTTCTGGAAGAACTTGACCGGTGCCGTTTCGGCGGCAGCTCTGTTGACAAATCCATCGTTGCCAAACTGCTTGAAAATACCCGTTCCCTGATTGATAAACTCGAGCGGAAGGAGAAAAAAGCATGAGAAAATACCTGCTCCATTTCCTCCTTGCCTTTGTTATACTATCAGCAGGCATACTTTCTGCAGCACCGGTTGATCACTGGTTTTGCAAAGCAAACGGTTTG
>CBDVBE010000039.1:0-24264 GCA_965372145.1 uncultured bacterium
AAGGTTGTTGAAGTTATACCGTTTATTGTCATGCTTAACGGGGTACTGGTAAATATTTTAAGTCCATCACCAATGATATCGGTCATAATTTTTTTGAAGAATTCACTGACATTTGCCTGTGTTCCCCACACATCGCTGTATTGGTTGTTCTCTGAATACCCGTTAATTTTAATATTATCGGTCATCGTGTCTATCTCATCCGGTATGGGCTGGCCCTGATTAATAAAGAATGCGGTAAAGGTGGTTGGCACATTTGCGCCCGTGATATAATCGGTTGCGTATTGCTGCCGCTCGGTATCAATCAATTGGTGGACACCGTCCGATAAGAATATGATAAACTGGCGTTTGGGCTCGTACGTTGCGGACAGGAACGCCTCTTTAGCCGCTTCAAAACCGATTGAGATATCAGTACCGCCGGTATATTCTTTTCTGCCGGAAGTGCCATAATCTGCATTGAGTAACAATTTATTATTACCAGGATCGAGTGCTGTATCATGTAATGCAATCGCCCATTTCAACTTCTCAACAGCGCTTACAGCACCAACCTGGGAATCCAGTCTGGTAAGAGGTACGTATGAATCATTCCATCCCTGAGCCTGAGAATTGTCAAGCTGATCGAAAAAAGTATCATTGCCATAGTTGTGCAGTAATTTATTAGAGAATATCGCAATACCGATCTCCGAGGCCGGAGAATAGGCATAAATGGAATCTATAAGATCATTCACAACGGAATAGCGGTTGGCATTCGGATCCATGACCTGCATGCTTGCCGATTGATCTATGATTATAAAAAGGGAAATGGTATCATTCAGGGTATCAATAACACCCTCTTTTACCGAATCCGGCGAACAATGCTCAAATACCTCCGAGAGCATGACAGCGTCATAGTTTACTGTCACGGTATCTCCATCGAAATCCGGGGGGCAGTCGAGTTGTGCACGACATAATTCACGCGCTGAAAGGGATGAAAAGGGTAATACACTTACTAGTAATCCAACAATAAAAATACTTCGTAAAAGTATCATGGCATTTTTCAAAAGTTTTACTCCCCATCTATAGGTATAGTAATTTTAATCCCTGCTTACACCGACCATCAAGGTCTGTCTCTCCCTATATACAATGCTTTCATTTTTATCGATTCGTCGTATATTTGCAAGGACCAGATAGGATCCGGCACCCACTTTTCTGTAATTGGTATTTTTTCCCTCCCATAGGAAAAAGATCGCTGCATTATCTTTATTCCCGCCTCCATCATAATAGGCGATATCCTCCTCAGGTACTACCCATACTTCATTGCCGACCGGATCATAAAAGGCAACATCCGCTTCAAACCGTTCTCCATTCATCAGGTTATCCGGATTGTCCGGTTTGATTGAAAGTATCATTATGCCTTTGATAACTATCTTCCCATTAAGTGTTTGAATTGGAATAAATGGAAAAAGTTTTGTGAGCAGTTGGGAAATGGTGATTGGGATTTCAATACCAATATTCGGATTTATAATTGTGGTACCGGTAAGAATAAATTCGATTGGATTGTGGATTAGTTTATTGTCCAGCAGGCGGCGAATGTTCATCGGGTTCTTTTGCTCATTAAGCAGGTCATCATACACATTAAGGTCATACGATGGATTAATCCAGATGGAATCTCCCTTTTCCATTGTTTCAACCGTTTCACCATTAACTCCCTTGAGATAATCTACCCAGAATTCAGCAGCATCGCCACTTTGACGTATCAGATGCAGGTAGGCAAAATATTGCATTTGTGTTTGTGGATTTCGGAAGAAGAACGGTTGATTCTGTGTTATATTTCTGACATTTTCAGAAAAAATAACGACCAGCGTGTCATGTATCGAGTCACTCTGCACATCGGTAAGATGGGCACTGTTAATGACCGGTGCCATACTGTCAATTATTATTGCCGATTTCCCCACTACCCACCCGCCGTTTGGCAGGACGGTTTGCTGTATTACCAGGGTGTCATTTGTGGTAATGTAAGTTTTTGGACGTGCATTTGGATCGCTTACATTTTCTTCATTTACTGTAAAGGCAATGCCTCCTGATATTATACTGGTATTGCTGATTGTAAAACCGCGTTCTGCAGGTAGGGTGATTGCGCCGGCAAGCTCGTTAATATCAGCAATGTTATAGGTGCCGTGAATCATTACCGGTATGCTGTCAACATAGCCGTCAGCATTTCTATCAAAATAGGTGCCGTAAATCATTTCCACCGATTCGCTTATTCTGAACGGTATTGCTTTCCTGAGAGTATCCAGCGGTATTTCCGGATTGCGGAAGATGGCAACAATACTGTCTACACCGGCATGCTGCAGGGTGCCATCACCTGCGTTTGCATTCGCAACAGTTCGGGAGAAGGTTGTTGAAAAGTAGGAGGTATTGTTAGTACCGGAAAAAATTTCTGAGTCCTTTAGGGTCCCTTCTGTATGGGTAATGACAAAAGGAACGCTGGTGTATTCATAATCAGCATCACCGGGAGACCAGAAGAACCGCACTTCCAGTTGTGCCATTGTCTCATCTGCATAATAAATAGTGTCCCCGTTATAGAAAAAGACCATATTTCGATCCCAGCACCATTCATCAAAATCATCGGGGAGAGAGAGTACCGTATCAATTTTAACCCAGAATTCAGAATGGGTTGAGGTGTCATGAGTAATGCCGGTGTTCGAGTTGGTTACTGTATAATCAATGTCGAATTTGAAATAGGAGAGTTGGTCCTGCAGAACAAATTTATTCGAATAGAGAAACCATTGATTATTATAACTTGTCGATGTCTGTCCGTTGATAGTAATTTCAAAGGGCTTTGATTTGTATTCAAGTACAATACTGGTAATAACGTTTGTCATAAGCAGCGACATCAGAGTATCGTAATTGGCCTCGATAGTCCAGAGTTCACTTTTCGGATTTAGTTTTGAATAACCATTGTTTTGAATGTTGGTGTTCATCAGAACCAGGCTGTCAGGAGCTGTAGTATCCGGAGTGAAGAAAACGGTAAACGTTGTTGGGCAATCGGTGCCGTTGACAAAGTCATATGGATTCGGATCATCTTCTCCTTTAAACGGTTTACCATCAGATAGAAAGATGAAGAATTGGCTCTCTTTCTTATAGCTGGATGATTTCATTGCTTCCTTAGCAGCATTAAAAGCACAATTAATATTGGTATTGCCTACTGTACCAAATTGTGGTTTATAGACAAGGTCAACACATTCAACATCAATATTTCCCAATACCGGATTCTTGAGTATCACCGTATCATTCAGCAGTACTTCGTGGACAATTTCTTTACCGGTCTTGCCACCGGTCTGTGTCTCGTTGAGTTTAAGCAGGGGCAGATATGATCCGTCTCCAGCGCCGGGTAGAGCGATAAAGTGGCTGTAGTTTCGATGATCAAAGTACAGCTTTTCCCTGAATACCACAATGCTGATTTCTGCGGTTGGATGGACAGAGAAAATAGTATCAATAATATCCTCAACAACACGAAACCGTGCACCGTAGGGGTCCCTTCCGGGAAAAATTGTTCCGGTGCCGAGCATACTGTAGGAATGGTCGATAATAAACACTATTGAAGGAGGCCCGCCGCCGCTGTCAATGACATTTTCTATAACTTCGGATGGCTCACATACATACACATCCTGGGAGAGAGCAACAATATGGTCGGGAACAACAATAGTATCACCATGGTAATCCTCGGGACAGCCTTTAAAATAAAATTCACACACCTCTTCAGCAGATGGAATTCCTGTTAAACAGATTCCAAAGGCCAAAAATACTAATGACATCCTTATAAATAGGAGTTTGCAATTTTTAAAAAAGCAGGCCTTCAATTTCATAACTTTTACTCAGCCTCCATCATTGTGGATTTTCAGTTTTTTGTTGGGGTGTATATCCTAAAGTTCAGGAAAACGCATGATTGCACTATTTAGTGTCTGTCTGAGAACTAGGTTGTTGAAGTCATTCCGGCATTCTTTCGGCCGGAATCCAGCTTTTTTTGATGTTTTAAGGCATGGATTCCCGCTAAAAACATGCGGGAATGACGTTTCCGGACGGACATTAGTTAGTATATAAAAAGCACCCCATGTTGCATAAGAGGTGCTTTGATTTTTCTAAATAATGGAGGTCCCCCTTCCCCTGATCGACAAGTCCCATACGTTTACATGATTTTTTTATTTCATATTTTCATTAGTATTATTATACTGTTCCCTGCTGTATTTGTGAATATAAAAAGTACTATTGAATATCAGGGACAGTAAATGTCTGTACATGAATAAACGGATCATTCTGTCCGATCTGGATTTTTTGAGTAACCGGTACTGTATCAGGCCCATTCTTACTTGGCGAAGCGTGAACAAATGACATGTACACACCATCAAATTGGCTCGGTGAAAAAGCTCGGGTGTTAACACAGATGTGATACACTACATAGTATTCCCAGTATGGGTAATCCGGATTTGGAGTAAACGCAGTATCGGTTACCGGAGAATCCTCAAACAGCTCATACTCGTAGTAATTAATATTATCATCGAGTGATGTTCCCCATGAATACACGTCAGATGCTGAGCCTGTAATGACATCGCCGTCTCCACCTTCAACTCCTAACGATGTGTATCCTGATGTGGTAAGTGTCGTCTCGGTGATGTAATCAAGTTTTACATGGAAAACACTGTCTTTAGTTCCGTCACAAAATGCGAATTCAACATGGTCGCTTTTTACCAGGGAAGAAAAAGTATGCTTATTCCAGCCAACTTTGTTGACGCCATAGGTATTGTCTACAAAAGCAGGATTAAAAATAATGGCAGCATCAACAACCCTGTGGCTGGTCGCATGAATGATTTTAACCAGCGGGACATCAAGACCCAGGCCGATATCACCCCAATAGTATATGGCTTTACCCCAGATAATCATCCGGTCCATGCAGCCATCCTGCATGACATGGGTCCCGACTTGTGAGATAAGTGTGTCAAGTCCGAAATCCATTTGAGCGAATGCCAGAATAATTTCCGACTTCGTCTGATAGCCGGGTGACGATACACGCAGTATACCAAGCTGCCTGCTTTGTGCAGTTATAGCAGGCCTGATGTTTTTCTGATATGAGTGCATACCTGATGTGAAGGGGAGGTATTTGAATGAGGTTGATTGTTCGCCGAATTGTGCGCGCACGATATATAACTGGTTAGAGAGATTCTTTTCATGAAGCGCAATTCGATGGTCACCTGCTGTTAATTTTTCATTTACTGCGTTAGACACAACCCTGCCTTTTACATCATGAACATTGATTCTCACCTTTTCATCCCGCAGCAGGGAGAATGAAAGCATGCCGTTATTTATCTGCAACTGGGTATAAGATGGTGTTGCCGGGTTATGGCTTATTTCAGTTATGGTATCACCGCCATCGCCGAAAGTATAGTATCCGTTAACATCGGCTATAGTATAAATATAGAGTGGCTGTCCGACCAGGACGACAACAGCACTGCATAACGTTGCTCCCTGTGCATTTTTAACATAGCCTTTTAAATCCTTATAGCTCTGAGCGTTTGCAATAAAAAGGAACGCGGCAAGTAATAAAAATGATGTTTTCAGTAACCGGATCATACAATCCCCCTACTCTCGCTGGTTAGAGTGTATAAATTTTATTTTCCAAAAGTTTGAGTAAATGCTCCTAAATATAAATATAATCAAAAATTGAATAAAAATCTATATATTTAATATTTTTTTTAATGCATTTGTGTACAAATTGTTGTATATTTATCATGAACGTCCTCTTATCTCAATAAGAGATGGGAATATAAGGGTATTTCCCATTATATATTATACCAGATTTTTGATAATTTTTAAAGTAACAAATTGTATATACTTCTCAGGGATGTGATATGAGAACATTAATTACTACTAAACCGGATAATAATAAAAACAAATTTATTTCTACCAAGGTGCTGAATTATCTTATATTTATTTTTGTAATAGTATATTTATCAATCATTTGCGTGTATACTATAGACGTTTTTTCTTTTCTGAAATAGACTATGATACCTTCTGTATATTTATACTTGGATTATCGGCAATATTTTACCGATGTATTTACCGAGAAAAAGAACCTGATAAGATCTTTTTCATACAGGAGCTTTGCGCGCCTGGCCGGTTCTACATCACCAAATTTACTCCAGCTAATAACTGCCAGAAAATTAAATATCAGTAACTCCCAGTTGTCAACGCTTGCAAAATCACTTGGGCTCGACAGCAATGAAGAGAAGTATTTGGAAACGATCGTTGCATTTGATCATGCAAAAACACACCAGGAAAAGGATAAATATTTCCAGCGGATTCTATTAACGCGGGAATATAAAGCGATAAAAACTATAGAGAAGAAGCAGTACGATTATTTTTCACACTGGTACAATCCTGTTGTCAGGGAACTGGTAACCTCAAAGCAGTATCCCGATGATCCCGCGTGGATTGCTGAGCGGATTGTCCCGAAGATTACCCTTGGCAGAGTGAAGAGAAGTATTGAGCTTCTCAATGAACTGGGCCTTATTGATTATATTGTAGAAAAAAAGAAGTGGGTATGTACTGACCGTACTGTCAGGACACCTTCAGAAGTTCTTTCCATGGCTATTGTCAAGTATAGCCAGGATATTATTACCCTTGGTAAAGAGGCAATCGAACGGTTCAGCTCAAAGGAAAGGGATGTCCGGTCAATCACCATTGGTCTTTCAAAAGAAGGATTCAAGGAATTAAAAAAACGGATGGAGTCGTTCTGGAAGGAAGTGCTTGCGTTTGCTGATACGCAGGAAAATGCCGATCAGGTTATACAGGTGAATATGCAGCTTTTCCCTCTTTCAATAAGGAAGGAGAAAAAGAAATGAAACGAACACTTATACTTTGCTGCATACTCACATTTGTAGGGATTGCTCTTTCAATATTACAGACAGGGTGTTCTCTGGATTTTGCAGGCGGAACAGGAGTAGGCAATCCCAGCGGTCATACTATGGTTTCAATTGTCGCCGATACCGGAGTCGGTTCCCAACCCGCGATTTCTGATGACTGGTATCTTCCAATAAAGGATGATTCACTTGTACTATTCGCCAATACTGCATTTATTGTTGTGCAAAAGATTAATTTCATTCTTGATGAAAATGAAAAAGATGATTCAGCCTTAAATGCATACACAGGCCCTTTAGCTATCCAGGATGACAGTGTTATACTGACCGGCCCGTTTGTATTTGATGCGCTGACCGGTACTTCAGACTTTTTATTTGATACGCTTACGTTACCCGTTGCAAAATATAAAGGTATGAAGTTTATCATTGAAAATGATGACAGTACTCTTATGGAGGGATATTCTATAGGGTTAAGTGGAGAATTTACCTATAATAATACTCTGCGCAAATTCTCAATAAAACTGAGTAATGAGAAAGATATCAGACCGTATCTCATTGATGGGCCTGCGGTCCTTATAAGTCAGGATGATTCCACAGAATTTCGTTTGACGTTAAATGCTGATCATTGGCTGGATGATATGGATCTGAAAACAGATTATCTTGATGATGGTACAATTGCTTTCGATCCGGTTACCGGTGACCTTACTATTGATAAAACTATTGATGCTAATGTCTATAAAGATTTTAATAAGGCAGTTCGACTCAACATTATGAAATCAGGTTCTCTGCGGATTGTTTTATATTAGAAAACCTTTCCTTTATCACCTTTATGACAAGTGTGTTGTTAGTACAAATTAAAGTACATCCTGATAAAAAGGCTGTAAGTCTCCTTCAGACTCTCACTATATTCCAGATTTCTTTTCTTTTTATAGTTATTTAGATCTTTTTTCTGCCAGGTTTTCAATTGATAGGTCAGCTCTTTGGTGACAATTCTCATTTTAATCACATAATCTTTTTTTTCAAGCCAGCGGCCTATTCTCTGATCTGATTTTTTTGAGTTCAGCGAGACATCGAAGAGGGCATCGGATACCATCGCGTTACGGGGAAGGGCATTTCCCGAATTAAAGACCAAGCAGCTGAGAAAATGATATCCTTTTAAAAAGCGGGGGAAAAAGGAGTCGAGGTAGAGGCATCTGTCCCACCGATTTTTGCCAAGATCGCGCTCTAATATCTCGAGAGTTGCAATGAGAGATTCTACGACGCGTATGAACTGTTTAGCTTCAAAATCGGTAAGTGTAAATGCTGATGCCGGTGATTCGGCGTACGTTGTTCTCTCTTTGCCTTTCTTAGTCAACTTCATATGGATATCATTCATTCCGGAGATGAGTGCATATTCCTTATTACCATCAATTGCAACACGGACCTGTTTAGTTTCAGGATCATCTTTTTTTGAAACAATACTCAATTTTATAAGAGGGATAGTATATGATGTTCGCTTACCCAATTTCTGAGAATAGGTAGGGAATACCATTGGCAAAACAAGCAGACATAACAGAAAATACTTTAGATGGTTAAGCACAGCTATTCCTATTTCAAAACCGTGTAACTGCAGCGGGATATTGATATATAATATCGTTTATGTGTGGTAATAGAATAAAGGTTCTTATCCGGATCTGCCGGGTTGGGGTAATGGAGATTTATCTCTCGCTGATAAACAAAATAATTATTGATTGAAGTACATTTTAATAAAAAGACGATAGGCTTCCCTTAAATTCTCGGTATACTCAATTTTCTGTTTCGTTGCAAATGGCGCCATCTCGGTATTCATGAAGGTTTTTAAATGGTACAGAAATTCACGGGTGGCTATCCGCAATTTAATCGTGGCATCTCTATTTTTACGCCAGTGGTTGATTCGTTCATCGGTTTTCGGCGAGGCGAGTGAAACATCAAAAAGTTTGTCAGGGATATTGGCTTCAGGAGGGAGTACTTCGTAGGTGCTGAGGATTGTACAGTTCAGATGATAGAATCCCTGTAAAAATTTTGGGAAAAAGCAGTCAAGATAGAGGCATCGATCCCATCTCATTTTATGGAGGTCCTGCTCAAAAATTTCCAACGTTTCAATGAGAGATTGAACCACCCTTTTAAACTGCTGCGCTTCGAAATTGGTGAGGAAGAATCGTGAGCCCTCAGCTTCAACATAGGCTGTCTTTTCAGTTCCATCTCGTTTGGCTTTGATAAGAAAATCATTACAGTCTTCTATAATAGCATATTCCTCATTATCGTTAATTTGAATACGGATTCTTTTAAATCCAAAGGGATCCTCATTTTTTTTAATACTTAATTTTATTAAGGGAATGTTGTATGAGGTACGTTTATCAACATTCTGGGCGAGCGTTACTGAGAAGCAAAGCATAAGAACAGATACTATAGGAAACCACTGCTTGTATGTAATCACTCGTACCTCTTTATTTTTACTCTGTAGCGATGCTTTGGGATAGAGTCTGTCTATTGTGTTTATGAAGACAGGTTAGCTGTTGTCTATAGTATACAGAATTAAATACAAAATATCATCTATAAAGTCAAAGAAAGATGCTAATATTTTCTCATTTATACAATCCAGGATAACCCCTCTGAAACTTGATGTAACAAATATACCTTATGAAACGTGTACTTATATGAACCCAGGCTGGAGTTTAGAGTTACCACTGGCATATGGCTATTCAGTGGGTAACAGGATAAGGTGTATGTTATCCCTGTGGGCAAGTACGAAAGCCCCTGGACAAGGTGCCCTTTAGGGTATAACATTATGTAGAAGCAGAATGGTCATTTCCATGCCCCTCTGCTTAACATACTGTTATCCCTGTGGGCAAGTACGAAAGCCCCTGGATAACATTATGTAGAAGCAGAATGGTCATTTCCATGCCCCTCTGCTTAACATACTGTTAAAAGAAGGAGGAGATACAATGTCATACTCATCGATATGTATATCGAACTCAGGCATGGGATTCTGGGATGATGAAGATGAACCGTGTGGTAGAATAATTACGCAGGAGGAATATATTAACCGGCTGAGAAATCGGGCTGATATTTTCAATTTTGATACCAATATATTTTTAAAACGAATTGAAACGCTCTGCCTCTGTTCGGCTATTGCCGTTGGCATCTGGTTATCAACCGTTGAGCTTATTTCAATCAGCTCTGATTATTATGATCGAACCTTCAGCGCATACATAGTTGACAAAGGTAGTGTACGGATACTGAACAAGCCGCTTGATATGAGAAAAAAAACAGTCCCCACAGTGGTGGATGTGCCAAAGAAATTAAGACGAAGTCATGTCCGGAGAAATGCTGTAGAGAATGCTTCCGGAGGTAAAAAGGGAGGTGGGAATCCACGGTCCCGAATAATGAAAAAGGGTGTGTTGGGTCTTGTCAATGGCCAGGTAACGGGAAATCCTGTTCATGGTGATTTCCTGGGAAAAGGCGGTTATGCGGATAAGATCGATGCTCTTCTGTCAGGATTGGGAGGATTAAAACGGGGAAGTAGCGGCAAAGCCGGGAGAAGAGGTGAGGGGGTTATCGGTTTTGGCCCTGGATTCGGCGGTAATTTTGGAAAGGGCTCAGGAGATTATGGCAGTGAAATTGACAAATTGTTTGCCGGTGAAAAGTCAGATCTAACGGTAAAACCCACTGAACCCCGAAGAGTGATAACCTCAATTACAGAAGGTCATGCACCAATAGTCGGAGGCCGGAGCAGAAGAAGTATCATGCGGGTTATCCAGCAGAATATAGCAGCATTGCGATATGCCTATAACAGACGCCTTCGTGAAAGACCGGGATTGAAAGGTAAAATACAGGTACGGTTTGCTATTGATGAGTTTGGCAGAGTTATCTTCTGTGAGGTAATAGGCTCGACAGTTAGTGACGCTGTTTTCGAAAAGGATGTGGTTACGAAAATCAGGCGATGGGTATTTGAGAAGATAGATAAGCCGGGAGATGTCACTGAGGTAACGTATCCTTTTGTGTTTTCGTTATAATAAGCAAGATAGATTATTTCTACATTTATGCTATTATACTATTTTGATAACATTGTGTAGAAGAAGAATGGTCATTTCCATGCCCCTCTACTTAACACACTGTTATCCCTGAAAGCAGGTACGAAAGCTCCTGGACAAGGTGCCCTTTAGGGTATAACATTGTGTAAAAGCAGGAAGTCTATTATCACAGCCTTCTGCTTAACACACTGTAAAATCCCTGAAAGCAGGTACGAAAGCTCCTGGACAAGGTGCCCTTTAGGGTATAACATTGTGTAAAAGCAGGAAGTCTATTACCACAGCCTTCTGCTTAACACACTGTAAAATCAGTACCAAGGGAAAGCCGTTATAAAGCGATAGGATTTGTTTGTGGAACAAAAACAGTTTAATGAAATGTATAATTTGTATTCAAAGAAGTTGTATAACTATGCTTTATGGCTTACCCGTAATAAAGATGCGACAAGCGATATCATACAGGTAGTATTTATAAAATTATGGCGGCAGGAAAAGGTTTTTCACCATGACCGGGAGGTGGAAGCCTGGCTCTATACAGTAACGCGAAATGCATGCATGGATTTTTTTAGAAAGTGCAGCCGATTTACCAGTTTCCGTCTGAAATTTGCACGCGAAACCACATTATATACTGAAGAACCGAAAGAAAACCGGTCTGTCTGGGATAAGCTGGATATATTAAAAGAGAAGGAGCGAACCATTCTCTTTTTACATTTTCGGACGGGTTATTCATATAATAAGATTGCAGAAGTGATTGACATGAACGAATCTGCAGTACGAGTTACTGCTTTTAGAGCGCTTGAAAAATTGCGAAAAAAATGTGCCAAGGAAATAGTATGAACCAGTTGACCGATGAACATCCCCGTGACGATGAATTGATTGCGTACGCTGTAAATGGTGTAGAAAGTGTGCATAAAGAGCATATTACATCATGCCCGTCATGTTCACGCTATGTAAAAGAGATACGTACGATTAAAACGACATTACAATCATTACCTGATAAAGAAATCCCTGAGAAGATACGAAAAGCTATACTTACATCCATAAAAAGTAAGAATCTTTATGCAAGCCATTGGTTTCATTTTGACGTTACTACCTGGTGCAAAAATCCGTTGATTGTTGGTCTGGGCATCATTGGGGCCGTCATTTTCCTGTATATTTTCTTTGTGTTTGTTCTCTGAATGAAAGCTCTTAGTGCCCTGTCTCAAAAATACCATTGATTACCGATTACTTTTCCTATTCAGTCTGACTTCTGCTCTTAAATCCTTGCTTGTGTTCTACTTTTTTCTTGCTTGATGGTAAAGTTGTTCTTATTTTAATGATGAAAAAGAGAGGTCTTTTTTATTGGAAAATTCGAGTGCCCGCCTAAATAAGGTAGGCTGAAACAATAATAGGCAAACGCGGGCTCCTCGAATCGACATCGTTCAACAAAATTTTATCTGAAATGAAAGTGGCGGTGTTCTTTGTCGCGGGCAGGTGTGGTATTTCAGATAAAATCCTTAACGTTGTTGGAAATAAACCGGAACTAATTGATTGATAGGCGGCGGCAAGAGAAAAGAAGGAAGAAAAAATATAAATAAACAGCGCCTCCCCATGAAAACCATCACATAGTGTGGCGGGGAGAAAATGCAAACTTCCATTAAAGGACTAAAATGTAACGAGGTCAAAAAAAATACCAATTCTGTCGGTTTAACTTATTCGCTACGTTTGAGAACAAAGCTGATTTTCTACGAAAAGAATTATCCACAGACGTGGCACTCACAAAAACAAACAGAAAGAAAATGACAGAAGAACCCATGAAAACCTATTTTAATATGATAAAGAAATACGCCTCAAGAAAATATTCACATCGCGTGCCAATAGCGAATATGGAATATTAAAGAATTAAAATGTTAACAGATTATCACAGCAAATACTTCGCGGCAGAATTAACAAAACGATGCTCTTCCGACAGTGCAGAAAAGCTTGCCGGTGCTTTTGTTGATGCTCAGGTTGACTTGAATCCTCATCAGGTTGAAGCTGCACTTTTCGCATTTAGGACACCGCTTTCTAAGGGGGCAATTCTTGCTGACGAGGTTGGACTCGGTAAAACAATTGAGGCCGGACTGGTACTGTCGCAAAAGTGGGCGGAACTTAAACGGAATATTCTTACAATAACACCTTCAAGCCTGAGAAAGCAATGGCATCAGGAACTTCAGGAAAAATTCTTTCTGCCCTGTACAATTCTTGAATCCCGCTCCTACAACCAGTTGATTAAAAGCGGAATTACAGATCCATTTGCCACGAATGAAACCATAAAAATCTGCTCATATCACTTCGCCCGGAACAAAGCTGAGGATATACGAAGGATACGGTGGGATTTAGTAATCATTGATGAAGCGCACCGGCTAAGAAATGTATACAAACCATCTAATGTTATAGCAAACACTTTGAAACAGGCTCTTTCAGGTGTGCCCAAACTTCTTTTAACTGCAACACCTTTGCAAAATTCACTTCTTGAACTTTACGGATTGGTAAGTTTCATAGATGAGCACCTTTTTGGGGACTTGAAAAGTTTCCGTGAACAATTCGCCTATTTGAATGACCAACGAGTGTTCAATGCCCTGAAAGTACGATTAAGGCCTGTTTGCCAACGCACTCTTCGAAAGAATGTTGCGAATGTCTCGTTCACCCGTCGACACCCGATTCTGGAACAATTTACACCGGAGGAACGGGAAGACAAGCTATACAACCTTGTTTCCACCTATCTTCAAAGAGACATTCTGTATGCTTTGCCGACAAGTCAACGGAACCTGATAACATTGGTCCTTAGAAAACTGCTTGCCTCCTCAACATTCGCAATTGCCGGTGCTCTTGATACTCTGGCGCTGCGTCTTAAAGCCAAGCTGGAAAAGCAACAACTTATTGAAGATTTGCAGGAACGTCTTGGTGATGATTTTGAGGGGTTTGATGAAACGGCAGAAGAGTGGCCGGAAGAACTGGACAATATTGAGCCTCTCACAAAAGATGAAAAAGCTGCTCTTGAGAAAGAATTTAAAGAATTAACTGAATTTAAAGAACTGGCAGTATCAGTTGAAAATAATGCCAAAGGTGTGGCGTTGCTAAAAGCTCTTGAACGGGCATTTGAAGAGATTCGTCGGATTGGAGCAGAGGAAAAAGCGATCATCTTTACAGAATCCCGCAAAACACAGGATTATCTGGTTCGACTTCTTTCCAACAGCAAGTATGCAGATGGTATTGTTCTTTTCAATGGTTCAAATAACGATCAACGCTCAAAAGATATTTACTCAACCTGGTTGGATAAACATGCCGGATCAGATAAAATAACCGGTTCAAGAACCGCAGATATTCGTTCCGCATTGGTTGACTGTTTCCGTGAAAAAGCACGAATTTTGATAGCAACTGAAGCCGGCGCCGAAGGTATTAACCTGCAATTCTGCTCTCTTGTTGTAAATTACGATTTACCGTGGAATCCCCAGCGTATTGAGCAGCGCATAGGCCGCTGCCATCGTTATGGTCAGAAACATGATGTGGTAGTAGTAAATTTTATCAACCAGAAAAACGAGGCTGACAAACGGGTGTTTGAACTCTTATCTGAGAAATTTGCTCTGTTTGAGGGAGTTTTTGGTGCAAGTGATGAAGTTCTTGGCGCTGTGGAATCAGGAGTCAATTTTGAAAAAAGAATTGCTGACATTTACCGGCGATGCCGTACCTCTGATGAAATTGCGTCAGCCTTTGACCAGCTTAAATTGGAATTGAATGCACAGCTCAACGAGTCAATGACAAAAACCCGTCAGCAACTGCTGGAAAATTTTGATGAAGAGGTACATGAGAAAGTGCGAACCGGCTGGCAGGGCGGCGATAACTATCTCAATCGTTATGAACAACTTCTGGTACGTTTGGCAAAGCATGAACTGCGGGATTATGCTGATTTTTTAACACCTGATACCTTTCAGCTTAAAACTCCTCCTTTCCCTGAAAAAAATAGCAGCATCCCCCTCGGTCTCTATGAATTACCGCGCAGGAGCGGTGAAGCTCATCTGTTTCGCCTGGGTCACCCTCTGGCAAAGGAAATCCTGAAACAAGCAGCCGGACGAAATCTCTCTTGCGCAATAGTAACCTTTGATTACACGAATCACCTTCCCCATATCACTCCGCTGGAACAATACGTAGGACAACAGGGAGAACTTCTTGTTTTTCGTTTTACCGTGCACTCATTTGAGCAGAATGAGGACTATCTTTTTCTGGCGGCGCGAACTGATGACGGAACACTTATTGAGCCGGAAATTGCGAATAGATTATTTTCCCTTGAAGCAACCAATGTCGAACCGATTCATTCCCTTTCAAACCGCACTCTCCTTGAAACCGACATAGAACGTCAGCGAAAAGAAACGCTCCGGAATATATCCGAAAGAAATGCCCGATTCTTTGAGGCCGAAGTCGTAAAACTCGATAATTGGGCTGATGATTTAAAGCTTTCCCTCGAAAAGGAAATTAAAGAGATTGACCGCCAAATAAAAGAAGCGCGCAGAGCGGCAACACTTGCGGGTGCATTGGAAGAAAAACTTGCCGGGCAAAAGCAGGTGAAGGCGCTTGAAGTTCAAAGGAATAAGAAGCGACGGTCTTTGTTTGATTCTCAGGATGCGATTGATGAGAGGCGGGGGAAGTTGATTGATGATATTGAGGGGAAACTGGAGCAGAAGGTTGAGATGGAGGAGTTGTTTGCTATAGGGTGGAAATTAATTTGAAAATCAAAATTGACAAAAACTTTACACCATGCAATATCGATTATAATGACGAGATATTCCCCAATGGTATATTTGAGTTCAACATTACCAAGATGCTTGATTTTATTGATACCCATCCTGATGAGTTCATTCCAGAGAAAGTAATAGTGGAAGATTTTCCTCGCGAATACTCATCAATTAATAAAAATCACATGAGTTTGGTAAAAATTTTAAAGCCGGTGATACTTGCTGAAATATCACCCGGCAATTATAATTTGATTGATGGAAACCACCGTATGGAGAAAGCGCGTAATGAAGGTTTGGAACATATTATGGCCTACAGATTGAATGTGAAGCAGCATATACAGTTTTTAATTTCCAAACGAGCTTATTCGGCTTTTGTTGAATACTGGAACAGTAAGGAATGTGATAAATGAACAAAAAACAAAAACTCGAACTCACCTGGATAGGTAAAGAAAACCGTCCCAAACTTGAACCGCGTATTCTGCTTGAAGAACCGGAAAAAAGCTATCACGCGAAGCATAAAGTTTCAAAGAAGGATATCTTTGATAATAAGTTGATTTTTGGTGATAATCTACTGGCATTAAAGGCGTTAGAGCAGGAGTACACAGGGAAGGTTAAGTGTGTGTTTATAGATCCTCCCTATAATACAGGAAGTGCATTTAGTCATTATGACGATGGTGTGGAACATTCATTATGGTTGAATTTAGTTAGAGATCGTATTGAAATTATTCGTAAGTTGTTAGCAGGTAATGGTACTTTATGGATTTCTATTGATGATAACGAAGCACACTACTTGAAGGTTCTTTGTGATGAAATATTTGGTCGTGCAAATTTTGTTGCAAATGTTATTTGGCAAAAAAAGTTTTCACCACAGAATGATGCTAAATGGATGAGTGATATGCATGATCATATCCTGGTTTACGCTAAAGATAAAACAAATTGGCATACAAATAGAATTCCTATAAATTCAAAAACTAGTAAAAACCGGAAGAATTTGGATAATGACCCTCGTGGCGAATGGGTTTCAGTGGATTACACTTGTAATAAAAATAAAGAAGAACGCCCAAACCTATTCTTCTCTGTTTTTAACCCCAATACCGAGGAAGAAATTTGGTCGAAGGAAACAGCAGTATGGCGTTTTTCAAAAGAACGCCACGCACAAAATGTAAGTGAAAATCTTGTATATTGGGGTAAAAATGGGAAAAACCGTGTCCCTAGATTTAAGAATTTCAAAGCCATTAAACTTGATGGTCAAATTCCAACTACAGTTTGGCTTCACCAAGATGTGGGTAATAATCAAGAAGCAAGAAAAGAGTCCTTACAATTTAACACAAGCGATCCTTTTTCTACCCCAAAACCAGAGCGTCTGATTGAGAGAATTTTACAAGTAGCCACCAACCCCGGCGACCTCGTCCTCGACTCTTTCGCCGGCTCCGGCACCACCGGCGCAGTCGCCCACAAAATGAACCGCCGCTGGATAATGGTCGAACTCGGCGAACACTGCCACACCCACATTATCCCCCGCATGCAAAAGGTAATAGACAATGAAGACCCCGGCGGAATAACAAAAGCAGTCAACTGGAAAGGCGGAGGCGGGTTACGCTATTATCATCTTGCCCCCTCTCTCCTCGAAAAAGACAAGTGGGGCAACTGGGTCATTAACAAGGACTACAACCCCACAATGCTTGCGCAGGCACTCTGCAAACTTGAAGGTTTTACTTTTGAACCGTCAGACTCTGTTTATTGGAAGCACGGCCACTCGACAGAACAGGATTTTATTTATGTAACAACACAGACCTTGAACCAGAGCCAGCTTGCACAACTGAGCGAGGAAGCGGGTTCAAATAACACGCTTCTTGTTCTCTGCCTTGCTTTTCGCGGCAAAACAGACCGATATCCAAATCTTACCGTGAAGAAAATCCCCAAACAGGTGCTCTCTCGTTGTGAATGGAGCCATGACGACTACAGTCTGCAAATTGAAAATTTACCTAAAGCACCTCCCAAAGCCGGGCAGATAAATCTGTTTGATAGCGATGAGGAGGAGGACTGATGCAAAAGAAGAAAAAAATGTTAAAAAAATCAGTAGTACCGGCAACTCGAAAAAAGAAGGCCCTGCGCACTGTAACCAGACCGGATGAAAATTTATACGGTAGAATTCGTACGATTCTGGAGAGTGCAAGAACGCATATTGCACGCACGGTTAATTCTACACAGGTTATAGCCAACTGGCTTATTGGACGGGAGATAGTCGAAGTAGAACAGCGGGGAAAACAGCGTGCAAAATACGGACAGCAGGAGATGGCTGCACTTTCTGCCAAACTCCAGAAAGAATTTGGCTCAGGCTATTCGGTACCCAACCTCTTTCTTATGCGCCAGTTTTACACCAAATATCCTGCACTCTTGATTTTCTACGCACCGCGTAGAAAATCTGAAGGCTCTGAACAGATTGATACCGAAAGCGCAATTAGTCACGCAGTGGGTGACCAATTAAAGTCCATGGCAGTGAAACAGACTGAGTTGACTGAAATTTTCTACGCACTGCGTGGAATTTCCGATGCAACGCCTCAGAAATCTAAAACCAAAGTAACCCGTTCTCAAAAACAACACGCAGTGCGTGGTGAATTACCGCAACCTGGCACACTCAGCCCGGATTTAAGCTGGACGCACTATCGTGCGCTTATTAAAATCAAACGCCGCGAAATGCGCGATTTCTATGAAATTGAAGCGATAAAAAACAACTGGAGCGCACGCCAGCTTGAGCGACAGATAAGTTCACTACTCTTTGAAAGACTTCTTAAAAGCCGTGATAAAAAAGGAGTAATTAAACTTGCCAGCAAAGGGATTGAACCTGTGGCTCCCATTGATACCATAAAGGACCCTTACGTACTTGAGTTTCTTGACCTCCCGGAAGCGCATCAGCTTGTTGAAAGCAAAGTTGAAGAGGCATTAATTACAAAGCTGAAAGACTTTCTTCTTGAACTGGGAACCGGTTTTGCCTTTATCGGCAGGCAGAAA
This sequence comes from uncultured bacterium, assembly GCA_965372145.1. GTDB lineage: Bacteria > Fibrobacterota > Chitinivibrionia > Chitinivibrionales > JANQEN01 > CBDVBE01. Next base: position 18,700 of record CBDVBE010000039.1, read on the forward strand.
CGGCTGACCCTTGATGGTGACCATTTCTATTCCGACCTTGTTTTCTATCATGTAAAGTTAAAATGTTATGTTATCATTGACATTAAGACACATAAACTGACCCATGGTGATCTTGGTCAGATGCAGATGTATGTGCATTACTATGACCGCGAAATAAAGAGTGAGGAAGATAATCCGACCATCGGTCTTATTCTATGCACCGCAAAAAACGACGCAATGGTCAAATATGTTCTGGACGATAAAGCAAAACAGATATTCGCAAGCCGTTATCAATTTACACTGCCAACTGTAGACGAACTTAAAAACGAAATAAAGCGGGAGATGGCATTACTCGGTATACTTTAAAAGAAAAAGAGACAAAGGAAAACAAAATGAATAGATATGTCAATGCAATTTCAGGGCGTCTCAGCCTTCGGTCGCCGCAACGGCAATCACTGGAAGTGCTGGACAGAATTGTAGAAATAAGCCCTCCGAAAAAAGGTGCTGATACATCGGCTGCGCTTGAAATAATATCGAGTGAATTTCCATCCGTTTCCGAATTTGAAAGAGACTTTCCGTCAGTCTGTTTTGCACTTGCGACCGGCGTTGGAAAAACACGCCTTATGGGCGCGTTTATCAGCTATCTGCATTTGGCGCATGGTATGAATAATTTCTTTGTTCTGGCCCCCAATCTTACTATCTATAACAAGCTCATTGCCGACTTTACACCGAACACCCCGAAGTACGTTTTTACCGGTATTGCCGAATTTGCGACAGAACCACCGGAAATCATTACCGGCGACAACTACGAACAGCGCGCCGGGACCCTGTTTGATGAGCTGGTCCGATGCAAGGTGAACATTTTCAATATAGCAAAAATCAACTCTGAAGTTCGGGGCGGTAAAGCGCCGAAAATCAAGCGTCTTTCCGAATACATTGGCCAAAGCTACTTCGACTATCTTTCCGGGCTGGATGATCTGGTGCTTATAATGGACGAATCACACCGCTACCGTGCTTCCGCCGGAACACGGGCACTCAATGAATTAAAACCGGTGCTTGGACTGGAATTAACTGCCACCCCGTTTGTAGAAACGAACAAGGGTGCAATTCCATTTAAGAACGTCATTGTTGATTATCCACTTGGCCGGGCAATGGAAGATGGTTTTGTAAAAGAACCTGCGGTTGTTACGCGAAAGAATTTCAATCCGTCAAGTATGTCGAAATCCGAAATTGAGCGTCTGAAACTTGAAGACGGTCTTCGCCTTCATGAAAGTGTAAAGGTAGAACTTGAAACGTACGCGCGGGAAACCGGCAGACAAATTGTCAAACCGTTCATTCTTGTCATTGCCCGAGATACAACACATGCATCACAACTGGTTAAACAAATACAGTCGGATGACTTTTTTGAAGGACGATATAAGGAAAAGGTTATTCAGGTTGATTCCAGCAGAACAGGCGTGGCAGAAGAGGAAATGATTGAGCGGTTACTGGCAGTGGAAAGCACCGAAGAACCGACCGAAATTGTCATCCATGTAAATATGCTTAAAGAGGGTTGGGATGTAACAAATCTGTACACAATCGTACCTTTACGCGCGGCAAATGCCCGTATCCTCATTGAGCAATCTATTGGACGAGGTTTGCGGTTGCCTTATGGAAAAAGAACCGGAGTCTCATCCGTTGACCGTTTGAATATTGTTGCCCATGACCGTTTTCAGGAGATAATTGATGAGGCAAACAGGCCGGATTCCACAATCCGTTTGCAGCACATAGTACTCACAGAAGACCAATTGAGACAGAGAACAGTTACCGTTGTCTCACAATCACACATAACGGGCAGATTGGGAGTCGGCGTACCTCCTGTGCCAATTGTTTCCGAGAGTGATAAAACCGCCCCCAGGCCTCTTTTCAACAATCCTTCTGAGCAACGAATTGCGCAACTGGCTTTCAATGCAATTAAGAAACTTGAAACGAGTCCCGATAGAGTTCCAAATATTGAATACCTTCAAAACCCGGAAGTGCAGACGTTTCTGGTTGAACAGGTATCTACTTTAAATGAACCGGTTCAGATGGAGATAGAAGGCCTTGCTGAAAAACCGGATATTGCAGCAATTATTGCAAAAACAGCTGAATTTATTGTTAGTCAGACAATCAACATTCCACGAATTCTGGTAGTTCCCAAAGGCGAAGTAAAAACCGGTTTTCATTCATTCAACCTGGATATTTCACCCTTTAACTACCCCGCTCCCGATGAAGAGCTTTGGATACAACATCTCCGCACCAATACATTGGAGGTCGTCGGTCTTGGAAAGGATAACGTGGACGAAACACGGCTCGAAGACTATATCGTCGCCGGTCTTGTTGACTTTGACGATATCGCGTATGACCAGCATGCTGACTTGCTTTATGAATTGGCTGGGCAGGCAGTATCGCATTTCAAGGCTTATCTGCACGAAGAAACAGAAGTGAGAAAGGTACTGCGTATACATCAGCGGGAAATAGCCCGAAACATCCATGCTCAAATGCAGGACCATTACTGGGAAGATACTGTTGAATACGAAACGGTTGTAAAAAGAGGATTTACAGAGCTTAAAGACTGTGCCTATACTACGGGCAAGAACGAAGAGCCTTTGAATTTCAGACATTCCCCGGCAGATAAAACCAATATGCCAAAATATCTTTTTTCCGGATTCGAAAGGTGTTTGTATCCATATCAGAAATTTCACAGCGATTCTGAAAGACGGCTCGCCGTAATTCTGGACAGAGAATCAGAAAAATGGTTTAGACCGGCGAAAGGTCAATTTCAGATTTTTTACCTTATGGGACATGAACATTCCGAATATCAACCTGACTTTGTGGCAGAAACCCACGATGCAGTATTCATGCTTGAACCAAAAGCTAAAAATGAAATGAACGCGGAAGATGTCCTTGCAAAAAGAGACGCTGCGGTGATCTGGTGTAAACAGGCGACAGAATATGCTCTCAAACATGGTGGGAAGCCATGGACATACGCTTTGATACCACATGATGCAATAATTGAGAACATGACATTGGAAATGATTGTAAAGCAGTTTAAGTGTCAATGATTCTTTGGTAGGTACACTGTAAATGCCCCTCCGCTCATCCTTTGCCCCGGCGTAAAAAAAAGGAGGCGCTGAAAGAGAAAAAACAAAAAGAAAGAAGAGCCGCCGCAGAAGAGATTTTTATATGGTAGCGTTCCGGTTTAAATCCACCAACAAATGCATGCTGGTTCCGCTAGCGCTGCATCCAAATTGCTTTCGTTCGTTCCTCACTCCAGCAACTTCAGCATGCATCAAACGTTGGTGGAAATAAACCGGAACGACTGAATTATAGGCGGCGGCAAGAAAAAAACAGCCCCTATTTAAAAGCGGTGGTGAAAATTCTGAATAATAGAATTGCATTAAGTTATTTTTTAAGTCAATAGAAGCAGGATATAAGACGTTTTTAAAACTTACGAAGGACTATGATGGGAACACAAAGTTATCCTAGAATTGAAAATGAAGATAGTAAATATCATGGTTATTTAGATGATTCTTATTTAAAAGAGCACAGAACCATTATTAGTAATGCTCAAATAAAATTTATTGTTAAAAATGCTATAATAATGGCGAATAAAAAGTCTGGCAGAACAATTCTTAATATACCTGAGAATATATCCGAAGAGGAAACTTCTGAGCTTTATAAGAAAAAAGGGAAAGAATTATTCAAGTATTTTGCTAAATATTATGGTGACCCAGCATCCAGCGCTTATAGTTGTTTGAATCAACATTATAATAAAGTAGCCAAAGAGCAGTTTAGAAATTGGACTTTACAAAAAGAAAGAATGAACTCTGGATGGCGATATCAATTTATTGCAAAAGATGGAGCTATCAAATCTAATCGTTTTGACTCTTTTTCGGACATAGGAACTGCCGAAGCTGATTTTAACGCTGTAATTGGTTTGAAAAACAGCCAAAAGAAAATCAGTATTTATGTTTCTGTAAAAAATAGAGTAAATACAATGGGTGGGCAAGATTGGCCAAAGGCAATATATGCTCTTGAAGAAATAGCAAAAAAAGATAAAAATCGTACAAGTCCATATATATGTGTTTTTGGAATTGCAATGGATAAAGGATTGCGCCATATTAAAAAGAACTCAAAAACAAAAACACCATTTTCTGTTAATACTGAACTTTGGAAGTCTGATTTTTTCTGACCATTTTTTACAAATCTATCCTATGGGAAAATTATAAAGTCAGTTCTTTCGGTTTTAATAGAATTAGGTTCTAAAACTACCAATGAGGTGATTGTTCCTGAAGAATTAATCGAATCTTTCGGAAATGAATGTAGAAAGTACAAATTACTTAATTCAGCTGGAGAATTTAATGATGCTTTTAAACTTGTAGAATTATTTTGTGGAAAGATTTGATATGAATAATTTAGTAATTCATCAAGGTGATTCAAGAGATTTGTTAAAATATTTTCCTGACGGATATTTTAATTTAATTGTTACATCACCTCCCTATGCTAATGCACGTAAAAATCATTATGATAGTATTAATCCAAATGATTTTCCAGACTTTCTTTTAAGCTTCCACGAACAATTTTGGAGAGTTTTGGCAGATAATGGTTCTTTCGTTTTAAATATTAAGGATAAAGTAATTAATGGTACACGTAATCGTTATGTGTGGAAAACGATAATGGCCTTGTCAGAAAAAGGTTGGAAATGTATTGATGATTATCTTTGGATAAAACCCAATGCTATGCCTGGTTATTGGCCTAACAGATTGCGCGATGAATGGGAATATTGTTTTCATTTGACAAAAATAAATAAATTTAAAATGTACCAAGAATCTGTTAAAAAACCAATGGGTACTTGGGCAAAAAAAAGATTAGTAAATTTAAATGGTAAAAGTGCTGAACGTCACAATAGTGAAAACAATAGTGGTTTTGGTAGAGATTTGAGAAAATGGGTTGGCAAGGATATGGTTTTACCCGGTAACACAGTTAGTGTTCCTTTGGTTGGAAAAAACATGGGACATCCTGCTGTTTTTCCAGTTGATTTACCAGCTTTTTTTATTAAACTTTTTACTAAAGAAAATGACAATGTATTAGACCCTTTTGCAGGTAGTGGCTCTACAGGATTGGCTGCTTTACAGCTTAATAGAAATGTAACTATGATTGATACAAAAGAGGAATATGTTAAAGTTATTAAAAAACGCTTACATAAATATCTTATACAATGCTCTTTATTTGACACACCAGCCCTAACAGTGAACATGTTAAATGAACCTTCCCTAAATGATAATTATAGAGCAACTAAAAAAGTTAAGCGAACAACGAAGAGTAAAGATAAAATCTCCTCCAAAAGAATAAAATAGGGGCTGCAAAAATATTAAAAATATGAAGAGGAGCCGCCGCGAAAGACATTTCAATATGGTAGTGTTCCGGTTTACATCCACCAACAGCCACATGTTTCAATTTCCGCTTCTGGCATAAGCTTCTTTAGGCGTAAACTAAAACATGCGGCAAATCGTTGAACAAAATCGCTTCGCGATAGCTGGTCGGCAGTTGGATATTTTGAATTAT
>CBDVBE010000040.1:0-23996 GCA_965372145.1 uncultured bacterium
GGTTAGGTTATAGTACACGCCCGGCTATCCAGCCGCCGGCAATAAATGTCCCCAGGGAACTGCCTAAATTTGCCAGGGCAACAACCAGCAGTATCCGGCTGACCGGATTCATCCAGAAACCCTTTACTGTTACAATTGCGTTGGGCAAATCTTCCATATCTTTTACGGTCGGCTTTTTTACCATAGCCTGCACAAGGCCTGATACCCAGCCGGCTGCGACCATCGGATTGAGGCTGGTCAACGGGGCTGCAATAAATGACGCGAGGATAGTTACCGGATGCGCTAAAGCGCAGGCCGCGCCGAGTGCGGAGAAGGTGCCGTTGACAAGTACCCATATATAAATTGAACCAAGCGAGTGCTGGGTACCGCCTTTGAAAAACCCGTAGGTTATCAGGGCAATTATCAATGCGGGTATAGACCACCCGATACAAGCCGGTACTATTGACTTTGGCGGTATTTCCAAAAGCGGCTTGAGTGATTCATCTCTTTGAATATGATCTTTTATACCCGGGATATGTCCTGCCCCAACGACCGCAACAACAATTTTCCCTTTCGCCCGTTTAATTTTCTGGGAAAGAAAAATATCACGCTCATCAATAAGACGTCGTTTTACTTCAGGGAAAGCTTTGGTAAAGGTGTCAAGTATATTTTCAAGCTGGTCCTGATTTTTAAGTTCTTCTATCATGGCTTCGTCAATCTTTTCTTGGACAAACAATCCGGCAAAAAGCTGTGACGCCATTTTCAACTTGTTCCAGAAATTCAGATACCCCCATACCCGTTTAAGGGTTACCTCTATGTTACGATCTGCCAGTACCAGCTCAGCATTGCGCTCCTGTGCGAGGTTTACTCCTTCAATCATTTCCGCACCGGGTTTTACATCAAGTTTTTCCCCAAGCCGGCGATAAAATGACGTCATAATAAGTTGAGCCAGCAACAGAATAGCCTTTTTCTCCTTGACCACCTTGAATATATCCATCTTTTTCCACTGCTCCCGCTGGATAATGGATTTATACCGCGCTTCACATAACTCAACACAGATGGTATCGGGATTTACTGCCCTGACTGTTTTTCGCACATCTTCAACACTTTCTTTTGAGACATGCGCGGTACCGACAAGGTAGACGGTTTTCCCATCGACAGATACGGTGTGAACACTTGCCGGAAGAGTCTGCTGTAATTCTGTCATTCAAAATGCCTTAAAAAAAGAGTTCAACATTACCTATATTCAAATACACAGGATTAACAACGGGAGTTAACCGGTCTCTGCCCGGCTCTGCTTCCGATACTCTTTGGGGGACATCTCTTCAAACTGCTTGAAGGTCCTGTTGAAATGGGGAATATTATTATACCCGACCGTATAGGCGAGGGTAACAATCTGGTTATCGGTTTCCCGCAGGAGTCTTTTTGCTTCTGAGATACGGATCGTATTGAGATACTGTTTAAAATTCAGCTTGAACCGCTCCTTGAGCATACCGGGTATCTTCGATGCGGACACCCCGGCTTCACGGGAAAGCTTCTCAACGGTAAATGACGGTTCAGAAAAGTTTCTCGCAACACAATCGATAATCCGCTTCATATCCTCATCCGCATCATTCTCAACCACCAGCTCCTTATAAGATATAACAACCTGTTTCTCAAGTACTCGCGCATACACGACTTTGTAAAGAATAAAATAGAGAATAAAATAAAAGGCCAGAAATCCAACCAGAATGGTATAAGCGAGTGAGGTTTCTCTACCAAAGGAAATTTTTTTGATCGTAATGGTAACCGGTTCACCAAATGGTGTGAGCAGACCATTCTGGACCTGCAGGCTGATAACTTTTGCTACATGCGGTTTGCCGATCTTTGATTCTGAAATTTGTGTCTGTTCCAGCCACCAGGGAGGGTGAATGAATTCATCAAACTTTATCTTGTACCGTGATGACACACTGTCAACCGGCACCTCCTTCATGAGAAATTCATGGGTAAACTGCTCATTCAGAACTGAAAAACCATCGATAAATGCCTTTATATATACAGCAAAAGATTCAGTGTTATCAGATTCCAGGTGCACTATCATATGATCAAACTTTGACAGGTCAAGAAAGTTACTGTCCAGCATGAGTCCCATTGAAACACCAGCGTAGGGATATGGTGCACCCTTCTTCAAGGTATAGGTAAACGAAAGCTCAGTTTCCCCAAGGTCCGGTTCGGTAATAACGGTATTGCCGCTCTCACCGCCATCACAATAGGTTGATGTTTCATACGGCATCTCATCGTCCGGAATAACAACAAATGTCCGCCCTAGACCATATATGAAATAGACAACCAGTACCGGAATACAAGGAATAAGGAAAAAGATTTTCTTTTTATGCAGAAACTCTGTAGATTTTATCAATAATTCCATAGGTATATAAGGATTTGGATGTAAGCAGTCGGATTAATAGTCGTAATTTCAACGGGTCTGGTTGTTTTCAAAAATATATACTAATCATGACAAATAAAATAACAATTCTCTAATTACTAAAATGGTATATTCCCATTCCTAGTACCACTGTATGTAATCTCAACACATTAACGCTAATATACAATACAAACAGGTAAATCTGTAAGGTTATTTTCGAAATAATACTTCATTCCCAGTCAAAGATTGTACGGAATACCGTCTGTAAAAATCCCTCTTCATTTTCGTTCCACCCCAGATTACTTTGATATTTTCCGGACATGAGTGGTATTTACATAACTACAGGCTATTTTACCAGTTCTGCAAATGAATATATGACTTTTTGCAAAGAATAATTGATGTTAATGTACTAGTTTATTTAATATATGCTACCAATGCATACGTACCCTTTATATAAAGTAATTTTATTAACACTCATTAGTGAAAGGGACACTGAATAATACCAAAAAACGTGTACTACATGTACACGATAATCTGGAAAAGGGGGATCAAAAATAAAAAGTATGGTATACAAACGAGTTCTTTTATTATATTTGTCTAACGAAAAATTCACCATATAATAGAAAAATTACAAAAAAAATATCATTCCTACTTCAGACAGGAGTTGATTCTATGAAACAACTTATATCAATCGTAACAGCATTTTTTCTCCTTGTTCCGGTATGCTCCAGTTTTGCCGATGTCCGTCTTGATGACTTTGAGAATTTTTTTGCCAATAATCCGGAGCAGTGCTGGCTAGGTGAAGCCTACGGGTATTCCCTCACCAAAATATGGGGAACAGTCGACACTGGCAATGGCTGGTGGAGTCCGTATATGGATGAAAAGGGAACTCAAATTACCAATAGTGACCAGGTCCCCGTTGACAGTACCAATGCAGGGACACTAATCAAAGATGGTCATATGCACGTATATTTTAAAACTCATCTCAGCAGTTGTACGCAAAGCGGTGACGACTACTGTTATGCAGGAGTATATTGTGATTTGATGAAAGACTCCTTAACCTATTTTGATTTCAGTGAATTAACGGAAGTTACATTAAGACTCAAAGGAAGAGGAAAAATTAGAGTCATCTTCCAGACAAAGGATGTCTATGAAATGGCAGACTCTAATGGTGTCCTGTTCGAGTGGGGATACTATGGTTTTGACATAACTATGGATAGCACCTATGATGACTGGAAAGAAGAAATTATCCAGGCATATAATCTTGTTGCGGAACCATATTCACCCGCAGAGGACAGCCTCTGGAAATGGGCTCCTCCTGACAGCGGCGCGGTTCCCGGCAATACCGGAAGGAAATTTGTAAAAGGATTTGTCATTCAGGCAATGCCGGATGATGATACCCTTACCAATGACAGTGTTATACTCTATGTCGATGATATCTATCTAAGGGGTCTTGACTATAAAACAACTTTCGATTTTGATATTGATACAAACGTGGGAATTATTTACATCCCTGAAAGTAAGTCTCAAATGGATATTGCCATTACATCGAACCAATATAAAAAGGCTATCACTGTTTCGTATAAATTAAAACAGAGCAGTAATGTATTTATCGCTATCTATGATCTGAAGGGAAAAATCATTTCTGAAATGGTAAACGGACGGCAGGAAAGTGGTAAGAAACGCATTCTCGCAGATTTTAATACCCACGCAATCACAAGTGGTGTTTATTTTATCACCGTTCAAATCGATGAGGCTACTGTTACGAGAAAATTCAACTTTATCAAATAAGAAAAATGTAAAGTATTACACCGGGTAATGTAAATCGGTGTTTTGATGCAGGATATTCCAAAGAATATCCTGCTTTTTTTTGCACTCTTACCTGGGAAATGTAACTTTTTAAACTGGGTTATGTAAATTTTCGAGATGAATTGGCCCGGTAAACACGTAGGGAAAAGAAATCCCTGTACGGTTATCTCTCCCTCTCCTCGAAGAATGTAAGCTTTTACTTAGAGCAATGTAAATCTGTATTATGGTATATTTACCATTGAAAATATAGAGGTGAATATATGGTAAACATGTTTTATATTATCTATTCATCAAACCATATATAAAGACAAATAATTCTTAAATTTACATTTCAACCCAGACAGGAGTTGCTATGCGTCGAACAATTCTTTTTATAACCGTAGTCCTGTTTGCATGCTCAGTTCTCCATGCAAAACGGTATGCGCGGTATAATCTGGTCGGTTATTTCCCGAAAGCCGTTAAACGAATTGTCATCATGTCCGATGATGACTGCAACGGTAAAAAATGGGAGCTGAAAGACAAGAGTGGTAAAAGTGTACATTCCGGCACTGTAGGAAAAAGTGTTTGTGGAAAGAATGATCATATGCCCCTTGCCTATAACCATGAAATTGACTTCACAGCATTTTCCACGGCTGGAAAATTTAAGTTTTCCATGGAAGGGGTAAAGTCCTTTTCCATTACAATTTCCCCGAATCCCTACGCACAAGTCGCACAGAGCAACCTTCGCTGGTTACGGGTTGTGCGGGCAGGCTCCAAGGATGTTCTTGATCGTAAACCTGCTCATTTTGGTGATTCCTCATGTTACATCTACCGGAGAAAAGGTAATGAAAACACTAGCCCCTGGGATGAAGATAAGGACGGGAAAAAGATAAACATGCTCGGTGGTTGGTATGACGGATTCGATTATGCAAAGCCCACTCTCACCATGTCATTGACAACGTATGCACTTTTACGTGCCTATGAGATTAACCCGAAAATGTTTATAAAAAAGTATAGTAAAACAAACCTGGTAGATATCCTCGATGAAGCAAAATGGGGCCTTGATTATCTCTGTAAGCTTATGCCTGATGACAATGAATTTATAATCAGTGTCGGAGGATTTGAAGATAATGAACGGGGTACACTGCTTCCTCATGAAGACCCCCTGGATGGGAAGCGTCAAGCCTATTCAATATTCTCCTCAAACCATATGGGTAATACCGCGGCAGCACTGGCACTGGGAAGTGCAATCTTTGCAAAAGAGGGTAATAAAAAGGATGCGCAGAAATACAGGAAAATGGCAGAAAAGATTTACGTAGCTGCCATCTCTAAAAAGGCGACCCCAACAGCCTGGCTTGAACGGGAATGGGCATTATACGAAGATGAGCATCACTATGATAATTTACTGCTTGCGGCAGCAGAACTCTTTCGCCTGACCAACGATCAGAAATATCTCAAGCATGCGAAGAAATTCGCCAAGCTTGCTAAAAACTCCTGGTGGGCCGCTTATGGTGCCGCTCACATGTATGCCCATCAACGACTTATGGACAAGGTACCTGCATCTAAAAAATTCCTGCTCGAAGACCTTAACAACTTCAGTGACAATGCCACCAGCAGTGGTAACCTATGGAGTTCGCCGCAGGATTATTCGGTATTCCATAATTATGCAAACATTGAAATTGCATCTGCGTTATGGTTATATCAACTGGCAACCTCGGATAAAAAATATGAGAAAGATGCAACCAATATGCTGGATTACCTATTTGGATGCAACAACTGGGGACTAAGTTTTGTTTCAGTGCCGTTTATTAAATCAAGTGTAAAAAATTGTTATTCACAAATCTATATGCTGCAGGAGCATTTGTTTCCGGAAGGCGCGATTGTGGTGGGCCCGCTCGATGCGAAAACACATGATGAAGAGAGCCAATGGTGCTACTTTGACCAGAAAACAATGCCTGCCTATAAGTTTAACACTGACAAAGTAAAATTCTTCGATCATAGTGATGATTACATGTGTGTCAGGGTGAATACCTATGGTGTTGCTGAAGGCATTCTCCTTTTAAGCGTTGCAACAAAAATGTATGGTGATGCAAGTGTAAAGGTTAAAGAGAGACCGCGGGTTGTAAAAACTAAAAAGATTACCAAAGGCAAGAAAGTATACCTGCGATACAACCATTTGGGATATAATCCTTCCAGAAAGAAAAGAATGATTATCATGGCCGAGAAAGATATCAAGGGTCAGGCATGGACTATCAATAAAGCAGTCAAGAAGGGTAAATCAAAAAAAGTACTCTCCGGAACAATCAGTGCGAGTAAATGTGGTAAAGGCAACCATACGCCGATGCCCTTTAATTACATTGTTAACTTTACCGAGCTCAAGAAAGAAGGAACATACACGTTCGAGACGCAGGGTGCAGATAAAGCAAAAATCATTATTAAGAATGATCCCTATAGCTGGATACTTGAAAAACCGCTCAGGTGGATGCGAGCCGCCCGCTGCGGATCAGAGGATTGCGTTGACCATAATGCATGCCATTTCGGTGACACCTCCTGTGTCGTTCATCGAAGGGAAGGCATTAAAAACAACAACTGGAAAATATGCAAAGACAAGAAAAGAATAAGCGGTTTCGGCGGCTGGCATGACGCGGGGGACTACCTCAAATTTTCTCTCACTATTGGATATGCTGCCTATTTCCTCCTGAGAGCCTATGAGGTAAATCCTGATGTGTTCACCAAAAAATACAGTAAAACCGATCTGGTAGATGTGCTTGATGAGGCGAAATGGGGCCTTGAATTCCTCATGCGATGTATGCCTGACACCAATGAGTTTATTATCATGGTCGGTGGACTGGATGACCATAACATTGGATTACGCCTGCCGGATAAAGATAAACTGGATGGGAAAAGGCCCATTCTCAGCACCATTTCACCGACGCAAATGGGTTATGCAACTGCCGCACTTTCTGTAGGCAGCAGTATATTCGAAAAACTGGGTAAAAAGAAGGATGCAAAACGATACAGGGATATGGCCATTCGTATTTTTAAACGGGCTGACAGAAAAGATGTGAAAGCTCCGGCCTGGTTTATTGATACTATTGGCATGTATGATTTCTACGGCGATGAGACAAAAAATGACAATATGGAACTCGCTGCTGCTGAATTGTACCGGCTGACCAAAGATCAGAAATATTTCACCGCAGCGAAAAAATACTCGGACAAAGCCCGTGCCGCAGGGTGGCGCGCCTGGGAAAGTGTTAATATGCCGGCGCATATGTGCCTGATGGAGCACTATTCAGTTGTAAAAAATGACTTGCGGGTTGACCTTGACGGTTTCCTCGGTAACTCCAAAAAACGGGGTAATATCTGGGGATTGCCTATAAAATATGTATGGGGCGGACTCTATTCATATATCGGTATTGCCGCTGCTGCGATGGAATTTAAGATACGGACGAGAGATATAAAATACGAGAGTATAGCGATAAATATGCTTGATTATACTCTGGGCTGTAATAACTGGGGCATCTGTTTCGTAGCGACAAAAGAGTTGGATTATACTATCCAACACCCGTTCTCTCAGGTGTATACTCTCCAGAGTGACAAGTTCCCGATCGGCGCTATATCTGAAGGCCCCGGTGAGCTGCGTGACTGGAACGATAATAAAAACTGGTTTTCATACGATCCCAACGCACAGCCGACACATAAATTCAATACCGAAAAAGGCGTTTTTTATGACCATAATAAGGATTATATGTGTATGGAAACAACCATTGCCGGTGTCGCGGATGGTATCTATATGCTTGCCCTGGCAACAAAGCTCTATAAGGAAAAGGCTGGAGGGAAATAACTAATTAGTGCTTGTCCGAAAACGTCATTCCCGAATGTTTCTGTCGGGAATCTATGCCCAAAAACAGCCAGAAAAGCTGGATTCCGGCCTAAAAGAATACCGGAATGACCACAAACAGGTACTTTCCGGACAGGCACTAATTATTAAAAAAGATCACCACAATAACAGGGTGGCCTTTTTTACCCAAATCACCTTTAGGCACATCATTAATCACACTTTCCTTAATATTTTCCAATTATTTTCTTAACATATTTCATTCAATAGGTATTTTTCTGCAATTTTGTTATAGTTTATATATATATATATATATACATATATAGACTAGGAGCTGAATTTAACCCGAAGTATATCCAAAGAAGGAGAGAGGGGCAAAAATGAAACTCAGAAGAACAATTCTTTTATCTTTTCTATTAATTTTATCACTCCTATCCATAATTTTCCCTCAAAAAAGGCCATTTCCACAGAGTATGGAATATTCCCATTGCATGCTGCCGAATATTGATCCCATGAATATGGCGTATTATGTTTCCGAATACTATAAGTACTGGAAGGGTGCTAATTTAAGGGAAGCCGGCAGTACACAAGGTGGTTACTATATCTATACGCAAGGAACGAGCGGCCCTAATACGGTCACTGTATCTGAAGCACATGGGTATGGTATGATCGCTTTTGCACTCATGGCCGGTACCGAAATTTATGCTGACAAGGACGCGAAAAAATATTTCGATGGCATGTATGACTTCTTTAAAGATCATGTTTCACGGTATAGCAATTACCTGATGACATGGGCTATACAAACAAATGGTTCAGGAGGAGAAATACAATCTAATGGTGGTACCGCCACCGACGGTGATCTTGATATTGCCTATGCCCTTGTTCTTGCGCATTACCAGTGGGGCTCACAGGGACGCATCAATTACCTCAGTGAAGCTAAAAATGTCATCAATGCCATTAAAGCATATGAAATGAATCCCAGTAGCAAGCGCGTCATGATCTGTGATAATACTGATTGGGCGAGCCATCCGTCACGGGAGGTATCACGCTGTTCAGACTGGATGACCGCGCATTTTCAGACCTATTATGAAGTAACCAATGACTCGTTCTGGAAAAGCGCAGCGACTACCATTTACTCCATGTACAGCTCACTTTCATCCAGCTACTCTCCCAATACCGGATTGGTCCCTGACTTTATCAATGGCAGCTCACCGGCACCATACTCCTATGCCGGTATAACCCATTACTCCTATGATGCGTGCCGGTTTCCCTGGCGTATTGCAACCGATTTCATCCATAACAACAACTCTTCGGCAAAATCAGTATGCGCAAAAATCGCCAACTGGGTTATTGGTGAAGCAGACGGCGATCCGTGGAATTTAAAGGCAGAATACCAGTTGAACGGCACCCCGGTTAATGATTTTACCTCAACCGCTTTTATGTCGCCTTTCTTCTGTGCCTGCTCTGCTGTCAGTACTTCGGTCAGCCAGACCCTGGTCGATAAAGGCTGGAATATTATTAAAGCTGAGAAAGAGGAATACTACGAGGACAGTGTAAATCTGCTTTGCATGTTTCTTCTGTCCGGTAACTGGTGGAAGCCGGAGCCGTATACGAATATCTCAGATAATGTAAAAAATGCAATAACTACCGTAAAATTCTCGATAGCACAGGTACTGAAAAATTCGCTCATAGTCTCATATTCCCTGCCGAAAGCCGGGATTGCAAAATTAGGCATCTATTCTTCCAATGGTAAACTGATAAAATCAGTAAATAATGGCTTTCAGAACAGCGGCAATTATTCTATAAACGTAGCCCTGGAGAATGACGCGATATCTAACGGTATTTATTTGGGGACACTTACCGTTGATGGTGCGAAGCATACTGCGAAGTTTAATGTTTTGAAATAGTCATTTTTTTTATTGTAACCTCACCCCTTAATCCCCTCGCGAAAGCATCTACCACCGGTGTCACGGAATTGGGCGAAAAGAAATGAAAATAAAGCGATATTTAAACAAGTAATGGAGTTATTATGAAACATTATTATGTTATTTGTGTGAAAAACGAGGGATATAATGCCTCTTTAGAGCCAAGGAAACTTTATGAAACAATACCAGACGAAGAGGCCGAAAAACATTACCAAATAAGAGTTGTTGACGAATCCGGAGAGGATTATCTTTATCCTAAAGATTTTTTCTTAGAAATTAAAATACCCAAAACACTGGAAGAAGCGATTTTACATGCTGCTTAATTTCACAAAACATCTAACCTGAGTCATTGAATTCTTATAGTTTTGTAATGGAGAAACTTTATGAAAGCAATGATATGCAGAAAGTACGGTCCTCCTGATGTCTTAAGTCTCGAAGAGGTGGAAAAACCTTTCCCAAAGGACAACGAGTTACTTGTCAAGGTCCATGCAGCCTCTGTCAACGCACTTGATTGGCACTTCTTGAGAGGCAAACCGTTTCTCGTCCGTTTGCAATTTGGTTTTTTTAGACCGAAGAAAAGAATACTGGGCTACGACATTGCAGGCCATGTTGAAGCTGTCGGCAAAAATGTGACTCAATTTAAGCAGGGTGATAAGGTGTTCGGTGGACTGGGCTTTGGGCTGGGCGGTTTTGCTGAGTACGCATGCATTGCTGAAGATGGATTTGTTGCGATGAAACCACCGGACACGACATTTGAGGAAGCCGCAGCTGTGCCTGGCGCCGCTGTTTCCGCGCTAAAGGGGCTTCGCGACAAGGGACATATACAGTCGGGGCAGAAGGTACTCATTAATGGCGCAGCCGGCGGAGTTGGTACATTCTCGGTGCAAATCGCTAAATCAGTTGGTACGGAAGTCACCGGTGTGTGTAGTACGAAAAATGTTGACATGGTGCGCTCGATTGGCGCAGACAAAGTAATCGACTACACCCGGGAAGACTTCACCAGGAACGGCCAGACCTATGATCTGGTCCTCGACAATGTCGGGAATCGCTCGGTTCCAGATCTGATGCGCACATTGAATCCCAAGGGAACGTGCGTTATTGTCGGGTTTTCTTCGATGGGGCGTATGCTGCTGCAGTCCATCCTGGCACCGATTGTTTCAAAGAAAAAAGGAAGAAGGATTGTTCCTTCTTCGAGCGAAGAACCAAATAAACAGGAAATACTCTTTTTGAAGGAACTCCTTGAGAGCCGTAAGGTCTTGCCGACAATTGACAGAAAATATCCGTTAGACCAGCTTGCCGAAGCTATCAGGTATGTCGAAACAGGTCACGCTCGTGCGAAGGTTGTTATTACATTATGAAGCGACATAAATGAAAGAGAAAGGTAGCGCAAACGTCCCTGTTTGCGATTATTATAGGTGCCGAATACCAAATACAGCATCCACCAACAACAAAAGGCCAAAATGCTTTCAGTGCATCGCCGTTCTGCAAAACAAAACCCCTCTTTTTGCAAAGACTGATGCATTTATTTGTAGTAACTTATATTATAAGGCGCTATAATTATAAATAAGCCCTGAAATCATCACAAAACTCTTATACATGCAAATTCCTCGTTTTACTCTTTTATACACAAGGAGAATCAAATGAAAAGATTGTGTTATACTGCTCTGACCTGTCTGTTGGTATCTGTAATGACACTTTACGGCCAGAACCGTCCCTATCCGCAAAAGATAAACTATCCAAATTGTATAAAACCGACATTTGACCAGACAGTCTTTGATTATTACACCTCTAAGTTTTATAAGGAAAAATGGAAGGCTGATTTTCTCAAGGAATCAGAAAAAACACCAAACGGTTATTATGTGTATTCACAGGGAACCGGCGGCTCTTCGAATACCATCACCGTTTCCGAGGCCCATGGATACGGTATGGTTATCATGACACTCATGGCTGGTACCGGCAGCTATGCTGAGCCTGATGCGAAGAAATACTTTGACGGTATGTATGCGTTTTTCCGTAACAATCCAAGCAGGCTATGCTCTGAATTCATGAGCTGGCAGGTACTTACCGGCGAGGTTTCCAACTACAACTCTGCATCCGACGGTGACCTGGATATTGCGTATGCCCTCATTCTTGCGCATTATCAGTGGGGATCAAGCGGTGGTATCAATTACCTTCAGGGAAGCCAAAGATATGATCACACAGTTGGAAGACAGGCTTCTAATGAATAACAGGATGATGCTGGGAGACTGGTGGGATGAATATTCTTCGACTGAAAACCAGTGGGACACCCGGCCTTCAGACTGGATGACCGACCATTTTCACCTTTTTAATAAGGAAACGGGTGTCGGAACCTGGAACACTATTGCAAACGAGGCTTTTAATCTTGTTACAACAATAACGAACGGTTATTCTTCCAACACCGGCCTTATGCCTGATTTTGTTACTAGTTCACCCGCACAACCGGCAGGCCCGAACTTTATCGAAGGACCCAATGACGGTAATTATTACTACAATGCCTGCCGTTTTCCTTTACGTATGGCTACTGACTATGCCCATTACGGTACCGTAGCTGCAAAGAATGCCTGTAATAAAATTCTGGACTGGATTATTCAAAAAACCGGAGGCGAACCCTACGATAAAATCAAAATAGGATACAAACTTGATGGAACTGAACTGTCTGCAGATACGGATATGGCATTTTTTTGTCCTATGATGGCCGGTGCCATTGTCGGTAAAGGAACGAATAATTTGGATTATCAGAGATTTCTAGATAAAGGCTGGAATGTTATTCAAAGTGATGATGAGCCGATCGAATCATACAGCGCCTCATTACGGGTGCTCTCCCAGCTGCTGATCGGCGGTAACTGGTGGTCACCGAATATAACGCCCATTGAGTACGAGCCAAACATTTCCCCTTTTAAGGACGATATACAGTTGATATCTCCGGCTCATGGAAAAAGTATTACTGTAACGTATACTCTTACCAGGCCGTCAATAGTAAAAATGAGAATTGTGAATGTGCAGGGTAAAGTCGTTACCAGGATAACAATCCACCAGCAGGGCACAGGCACCCATTCACTGACTGCTGATTTAGGTACTTTAGGCCTTTCAAGTGGTATTTATTTTGTGTGTATGGCTTTGGGTGAGAAGAGGGTGAGCAGGCAGTTCAGTGTTGTTAATTAGTGCCTGTCCGGAAACACATCATTGTGTCATTGCGAGTGAAGCGAAGCAATCCCCTACGTCTGAGAAATGAGATAGCTTCGCTTCGCTCGCAATGACACTGAGAAAGTCACATCACCTGAATAGTTACTTAATTTTTATATGTAATATTTATAACCAATTGCTATTATTACAATTATAGCACCCACCTGGTTTTATTTCCCATTTCAGGGTATAATTAAGATTGTCGCGTTTTAAAAAATGCCAATTAATTCGCTTTTTTTATCAATCAACACCCGTTTTAGAGAATTATTACCCCGAATTATGTAAATCGAAAATTCGAAAAATAGAGTATAATTACTAGTGGGAGGATGTGAGAGAACTATTCTCTTCACAACCTATTTTAAGTTAAAGGAGAATGAAATGGCATTACTAAGAGTGATTGCTGCAGGCTTACTCCTCATAACCACAATCCTATCATCACTAAATGCACAAAAAAGGGCTTTTCCACAGCAGGTTGACTATCCAAACTGCATCAAACCGAGCCATATCTCTCAGGAAAAGATGGATGCTGAAGTGAATCTTTTCTATACCGGCTGGAAAAAAGATATCCTTAAGAGTGCCGGTAATACTCCAGATGGATATTATATCCATACCGGCGGCGGTACCGGTTCCAGTGGTGATGCTGTTACTGTATCCGAGGCACACGGCTATGGTATGATCATCTTCGCGCTTATTGCCGGAAAAGATGCTGAGGCAAAAACCTGTTTCGACGGTATGTATAAAGTATTTCGCGACCATCCCAGTGAAGTTAATGATGACCTGATGTCATGGGAGATTCGCGGCGGCGACGGATTCGAACTCGATGCTCAAAGCTCAACGGCAACTGACGGCGACCTTGATATTGCCTATGCACTGCTCCTTGCTCACGACCAGTGGGGGTCAGACGGCGATATTGATTATCTGAGTGAAGCGAAAAAGATGATTGCCGCAATAAAAAGCGAAGAGATGGGATCGCAGAGTAAACGGGTATTACTTGGTTCATGGGATTATAACCAATGGAGCACCCGCTCTTCTGACTGGATGGGCGGCCATCTGCATGCATTTAATAATGTCACTGATGATGCTTTCTGGAACCAGGCAGCTGAAACCATTTACGAAGTTTTTACCGCTGTAAGTAACAGTACGACAGGCCTGGTACCAGATTTCGTGGTTGGACAAACTCCTGTACCGGCCTCTCCCAATTTCCTTGAAGGTTCACATGATGGTGACTATTATAACAATGCCTGCCGCGTTCCCTGGCGTATTGCCATGGATTATGCCCATTATCAAACCGCTGATGCTAAATCAGCCGTTTCCAAACTACTCGACTGGCTGGTAGACAAAACGAATAACGATCCTGATAATATCAGTAATGGTTACACATTAAGCGGCATTTCGATTAATACATCTGAGCCCTGGGGATCATATCTCGGCCCCTTTATCGCAGGTTGTGTGGTGGATGAAAAGTACCAGGACTATCTGAACCAGGGATGGGAATCAATAAAAAGATACTACAGCTACGGCGGGTACTATTCCAATACCCTCACCCTGCTCAGTATGTTCTTTATTTCCGGTAACTGGTGGAAACAGGGAGAATTTACAGAGAACAAGGTTGTTGAGAAAAGTTGGTCAGGGGATATTACTTTACAGGCATATTCATCTCCACACTCCCTTATTGCATCATACACGCTGCCTCACAATGGTGCTGTTTCCATTGGCGTATACTCAGTTACGGGAAAATGCATATCGGAAGTAAGCAATGCACATCAACGAGCCGGGCACCATACTGTAGAATTAAAATTCAATACCGGCTGTGCAAACGGGTTTTACTTCCTGCGGTTCGCCTGCAATGATAAACGCATATGTAAAAAGATTAGTATGCTGCAATAAACTACTGTTCAAACAATAATTAATTTTCTTATTTTTACTATTATTTACATAGCGTAATTGCCTGTGTAACTTGCCCTTCTTTCCCGGTGATAGTACACAGATAAATGCCTTCAGGCACATTCTGCGAATGCCACACAATTCTATTATCCACGTTATTCCACAGTGTTTCGATCAATTGCCCCAGGGGATTATAGATATGTATCACAACATAATTAATATCAGAAGAATGGAATTGAAAAACGGTATACCGTGCTGAAGATGACGGCTGATATATACTAAAATCACCGCTTGACACCTGCTTGTTCCCATAATTGAAAATTGTTCCTGTCTGCTTATCCGAAAACACTACCGTTCCAAATTTTTGAGGGGTGTGAAAGCCCATCGGGTATGTTGACAAGGGGCCGATTTCACTCCACGCATATTCTTCATTCGGCTCCCATTCTTCGGTAGTGTGATCATAATCAATTCTATACAGGTTCATCCGCCATGAATCATTTACTGATACGGGTAAACTTAAACCGAAGGAGGGATAATCCAGTGATGCAAAGGGAATTTTTATCTCAGCTGTCCAGCTGACATCAGTATCACTATTGTTATTGACCGTGCCATCAACAGTTACCCGCGCTAAAAAATTATCCACATCCCATGTTGTGTCATCCTCCCAGTTATTCTCGTCCGGATTTATTATGATAAAATCATAGTATACCTCTTTAGGAGAGATACCAAGTTCGAGATAATTCCTGCCATTACCATCAGGATCAATAAATATTTCCACCAGGTCATCGCGTTTATAAAAGTGACTGTCCTGACTGGTATAGGATGCATAGATGTCCGGATCGTCTGTCTCAAATCCCATATAGAGATGTCTTTCATCCCAGAGCATCTTGGCTTTTACCGTTAGACTACCGGCTGCACCGTTCGTATAAATGACGAATGCATCAGTATATTGAACTGACTGCCAGACAGATTCATTTAAAAGGCCATCAACTGCAATTGCAGCAGAATCCGTTCTGTATATCTCGTACTCTTTTACCGATTGTGCTTTTACTAAAGAAATAATAACGGTTACCATAAGGAAGGGATAGAACCGGTTCATACAGGGACCTCCTTTTTGTCTACTAAACCATGACTATAGGGATACCTCTCTCGATTAATGAATAATGTATCAAGAAATCTGTGATCTAGTCTATTTAATAAATTTAGCGATCAAATTTGCGTTTTGTCTATACATATCATCACAGACAACTCTACTTTCCCAGAATCTCACGGACAAGACCTGTGCTTCCGTAGAGTTTCAGTAACGCCTCTATAATATAGGCACTATGCACCGCAACCGCACGATTCCTTGAATCGTCATAGATAAATCTCCCTGCAAGGCTCTCGATATTTCCGTCAAATATCAGTCCAACCAGCTCTGCTTTCCGGTTAATGACCGGCGATCCCGAGTTACCGCCGATAATATCACAGGTACTGACAAAATTCACCGGCGTCGAAAGGTCCAGGGTGTTCTTTGCATCCCAGAAACGTTGCGGGAGCCAATAATCATCTTTCTGATCAAAACTGAACGCACGGTCAAATAATCCATATAACGTTGTTTTATACGGCGCATAGGTGCCGTTCATAGGAAATCCCTTAACCGCGCCAAAGGCCAAACGCAGGGTAAATGTGGCATCAGGATAGATGGTTTTACCATATACTGCAAACCGAGCCTGTGCAATTTTTTCCTCAGCAGGGACAACAATGCTTTCAATATTTTCACGGTCCCATTCCTCAATTTTTCTTAAATAGGGGTCCAGTTTGCGGGCGAGGACAATCAGCGGGTCCTTTGAACGCTTCACCGCCTTTTCACCGCCCTTGACAAGCTTTTTCCTTAAGTCAACATTATCGAGTTTGGTTCTGCCAATAAACTTTTCAGTAACATCTCCCGGTTTCTTACCTCCCAGGACAATGTTAATAAACTCATGCTTAGTCCCCAGTTCATTCAAAGATAACTGCAGTGTCCCGGTGAGCAGCGCCTTTTCCCGGTCCCGGTAAATCGGAGCCGGTGAATAGAGGCGGAACTGCCGCTCCTCAAGCTCAGAATCATGGTACCCGTCAAGCCGTTCTGCATCCGGTTTCGTAACTTCAGTCACATATCGTACGATTGTCCGGGCAAATCCTGCTAAACTGGATTCCCTGAGCCGGCAGTAAAACCGCTCCCGTACTATCTTTTTTTGTGTTGCCACTACTGTGTCAATGATATCCCATGCCGGGCCATACTTGCTTTGAAGCTCTTTATTCTTCCGGACATCACTGCGAAGCCGGTCTTCCTTTTTTTTCTTCTTAGCCATTAAATTATCATCCAATAATCCCTGCAAACGTCCGGTGAGTGCCTTTTTCCTGTTCTCAAGGCTAAACACTCGGACAAGCCCTCTCCGTTTTTGTTCCTCACCCTCTTTCATATAGTCACGGACAATCTGAATCCGCTGTTTTACATCATGCAATAACATCGGATAGACAAGGTCGCGATAAAACACCAACTGGTTATAGGTTAACAACCGGTCTGTTTTTCCGGGATTTCCTGTGACAAAAACCAGTTCGTTCTCAGAAGCACCCTTCACGTTTAAGGCAAAAAAGTGTTGGGATTGCACTGGAGTATTATTTTCATAGACTCTGAAAAAGGCAACATCAAGATCGTACCGGGGAAAAGTAAAATTATCAGCATCGCCGCCGAAATATGCGGCCTGCCGCTCCGGAGCAAACACCAGGCGCACATCGGTGTATCGTTTATACCGGTATAACCAATACTCCCCGCCATGGTAGAGATCGATTACATTGGACCGAAGGCCGGTCTTATCCATGCTCTCTTTTTCAATCCCGGCGCATACTGCTTTTCGTGCCTTCAGTGCATCCATGTCGCTCTTTTTCTGTTTGAGTGCAGCACGCACCCGCAGGGTCACATCCTCCATTGAAAAAAGGATATTCAGTTCAAGATCGGGACAGGCGAGTTCATCAGAAGCGGTCGATGCATAAAAACCATCTTTAACATAATCGTTATCAACCGACGATAATTTCTGCAGTTGGCCAATTGCGACATGATGATTGGTCATAACCAGACCGCGGGGAGAGACAAACGATCCGGAGCCGCCGTCATTAAATCGCACGCTTGCCAGGCGAACACGGTCCAGCCACTGCTTTGTCGGTGTGAACCCATAGCCCTGTTTTAATTTATCAGCAGGCGGATTGTCAAATGTCCACATACCTTCATCGGCAAAACCATGCATTGCAAGAAGCAAACATATCAAAGTGTGTATTATTTTAATTTTCATATGGTTTTCCTATCCGTCGTTCTAGTATGTAATAACTATGAAGCCATTGTAATACCTGAGGGCTGAATTGTAAAATATATTCATTTCAAAGGGTTATCTTAATTGGAACGTATACCTATTTCTATCCATAGACATACTATGTTTTTCTGTACAACTTAACTATTTTAATGTACCCTTAATACAAATATATTTTTTAATTTCAAGCATCTTCAAAAGGCTAATGAGACCGTTTCATACTCTAATACTAATAAGCATATCTTTTATCTCTTTTTTTGCACGTGGAGAAATCACCTCTCCTGAAAATATCAATATCAAATATGCCGAAAAGAGCCTTGGTATCTCCTGGGATACGGTTCCCGGCGCCATTGGCTATAATATTTACACGAGCAATTCTCCTCCGGCCACCAAAACGAAAAGAATAAAAATCAACAAGAAATTGATTACTTCCGGTACCCATTTCACCTATATCTGGCATTTTGAAAATGGGGAAAAAGTACGGAAGATTAAGGGGTACAAACATTACATTGCGGTTACGTCCGTATTTGAAATCAACGGTAAAAAGCGGGAAAGCAAACTGTCGAAGGAGAAGAACAACTCCTACTTTGATGGATTTGACCGGATTAACACAAAAACTAAAATACTGACTATATTGCAGGATTCTCAGCAAACACCCCTGCTGCCGGTAGTAAAATACTCCAACGAGAAAAAAAACTTTATTAAATTCATGACCGGCCCGGGAAAAGGCCTGTACACGTTAATCAAAAAACAGATCGCTTTCAAGGAGGTCGGCGCCTGCGCTCCTATCTCGACGGTCCTGGTTAAACTGCTGCAGCACTACGACCTGAATGCCTTCAGGATTGACGGTACCTTTATCAGAGAATTCCATACCTTTATAATTATCAACGTTGACAAAGTTGAATATGTTCTTGATTTTACCGCTGACCAGTTTGTTCCCGGCGTTATACCGGTCCTCATTCCACGCGACTATTGCCACATTAATGAACAGGGTAAGTTGGCCTTAGAGGGAATACCGGTTTACCGTTTAGCAAAAGTATACAATGCCGGCCAGGTCGAACTCTCAAATGATACTTCTGCCGTAGTGTATAAAGATATCTATAACACTATTGTTAAAAAGTATAAATAGTACTCTACGTTTTTATAACAGCCGGGAATTTTGCCGCTAAAACATACATCCGGACTTTCTCCCCTGTTTGATCAATAACTATTTTAGTTGTACTTAAAACATTTGTAATGAACCTCTTTCTCTTCATATCTGTCATACATGAAAAGGAATCGTTATGAAAAAACAATCTGTCACTATCACCATGTTGATCGTATCACTCATTGCACTCTTCAGTACCTTTCTTGGATCATGCTCCAAAGCTGATAAAAAAGAGAACACACAACTGCTTACCGCAGACCTGCTCACTTCTGAAGACACTGACTATCTTGCAGAGAGAGGATTTGTTGATAGTGACGAACGTATCGTCTACTTATACTACCCGGTAAAAATTAATTCGGGTGGTGTTCTGCTTACTGATAAAAAAATTGTTGTCTTTACTAATGAATCTGCTGAAAAGGAATTGCTGGGAAATATTTTTGATCTCTCGTCCAGCCACGCAGTCTCTCCTGAGAAAAAAAGTAAGATTACCCTGTACCGGAAAAACGACTCTCAATTCAGTTGTGAATTTCCGGGAGGACTTGATATAGATGAAGTATTCTTCTCAATACTGCGCACTTCCTGGCGAACAGTCATCGCTGAGAAACAAACTGAAGTTGTCACCCGCGATACAACTAACGGTGTGTTGCTTGGAGTTAAAGAGAATAAGGAAGAGGAAAACCCGCTTACCTTGGAAAAATAAAGGAAATAGTATTACGGCAGGCCTAACACATACACTTGACAAGAGGCTCTATACCCTGCCGTTGACCCTAAAAACCTATGTTCCTTCACGATGGACATCTGTAACAGTAAAAGATGGTAGTAATGAGACAAGTTTACCGGTGAAAAAAGATGAAACAGGCACGTATGTGCTCTATCATGCCCGGCCCAATACAAACCCAATTTTACTAAGTGAAGGAAATCCAAAACGATAGATGGTGGGAAGCTTTTAATTTCTATCGTGACTCTTTCTTGTCAATCCTCTCAAGCTCTTTAAGCCGATTCCTGGCAAAGATACAATCTTTATCTTTCCGGTTATCCCGTTCATCACACGAGGAGAACTCACTGTAATAACTCCAGGCTTTAATCGCTTCTCTCAGCAGTGCCGGATCCTGTTCGATATAAATGTATTGCCGGTCCAGTGAATTCGCATAATAATAAAGCAACATTTTTTTAAATTCAATACCCTGTTGAATCACCGATCCTTTTTTTGAATTGATCGCAGCATCAAGACGCTCTCTGGCTTCATTATAGAGCGCACGCTTGAAATAGATCTGCCCGAGGTACGCATCTATGGTAGGATCGGAATAATCCATGCGAAGTTTTTCCAGAATTGCCTGTGCCTTGGTAAGCTGATTCAAATGGGTAAAGCATATTCTGGCCCGCCGTATCTGTGCTTCAAGATACTCATTAGCCACACCACCATCTTCAACCGGCGGAACTATCTCATAAATACTGACCGCTTCATTCCATAGACTCTTATTCTCAGCATCACGTGCTTTATCCAGCATTGAAGTAGAGGGCTCTTTTATCGCAAAGGCATTTGCTACCTTTTCAATTTTTGGAATCTGCAGATAGGTAAACACTGATAAGCCGCATGCTGCCAGAGATAGCAGCAGTGAAATTGTGGGGAATGACCGTTTAAAAGAGAAAGGGACCCTGACACGTTTACCCGAACCCCATGCGGTATATGCCTGCATGCATATCTGAATCGTTTCCTCTATCTCTTTTGCCGTCTGCGGCCTGTTACTCGGTTTTCTGGATAACAGCTTATCAATAAGTTCTTCGGTAAGCATTGAAATAGCGGGCCTGGCTTTACGGAGCGATTTGTATCGTACGGATTTGATTGTGCTGATCAGGGTTACCAGTTTATCGGAAGAGAATGGTTTTTGTCCGGCAAAAAGTTCATACAGAACTATTCCCATAGAGAAAAAATCGCTTCGAGGATCGAGTTTCTTACCATCAAGCTGTTCAGGTGACATATAATGAAACGTTCCGACAATCATACCCTGCATCGTATTGGAGGTTAGATTAAGCGGTTTTGCAGCGCCAAAGTCCATGAGCTTCACCGTCTTGTCGGAGGAGATCATAATATTTTCCGGCTTTATATCCCTGTGGAGGATACCGTGAATCATCTCTCCTGAGGGTGACTTTATCCTAACATTATGTGCATAGTTGAGTGCTCTGACTAACTGAATGCCTATGTTTAATATATCCCGTTCGCCAATTTTATTCTGTTCGGAAATAAGAGATCTCAGAGTCCTTCCTTCGAGATATTCCATTTCAATAAAGAAATAACCATCTACTTCACCGGTATCAAAGACCCGTAAAATGTTAGGGTGGTCAAGACGGGCGGTCAGCTGTGCTTCCTGAGTAAAACGGATGAAAAAATCGTCTTCATCACTCAGTGACGGCTTTAAAATCTTTACAACTCGATTCAGCTTGAAAGAGGTATTAAATGCCTTGTAAATATAGGCGGTACCTCCTTCATTAATCTTCTCACGAATTTCGCAATGCCCAAGCTTCTTGCCAATGAATGGGTCTGATGAGTTCTTCCGTTTAACCGCGGCCATTGTCGTTGAGGATTTTTTATTATAGTCCACCATACTACTATCCGTCGATAAGATTATTTATTTCACTACGTATTGCCTCAACCTTTTGTTGTACACTCTCTTTCGCTTCAGCCAATGGTACAGACGGCTCTTCACAGCAGGAAACGTAGAATTTTATTTTTGGCTCTGTTCCGGAAGGACGAACCGAGACAATACTATTATCATTCAATATAAATTGTATAACATTAGACGACGGTAGGGAAATAGTTTTTTCCCGTTCTTTGGTTTCAATGTCCAACACAGTACCGTCTGAATAATCCTTAATCTGAACAACCGGTTTTTCTGCAAATATCTGTGGCGGATCACTTCTGAGAGTATCCATAAATTTTTTCATAATACGGACACCGGATTCACCTTTAAACACCTTGGTAACGAGCAGTTCCTGGAAGTATCCGAATTCCTGATACAGAGAATCCAATTTATCCAGAAGAGTATGTCCATTCGTTTTATGGTATAAGGCCATCTCTGCGGTCATGGTTGCTGCAGATACAGCATCTTTATCCCGCACTGCATCTCCAATTAAATACCCGAAACTCTCTTCACCGCCAAAAACATACTCATAGCCATCACAGCCGGTCTCAAATTCTCTGATCAATCCGCCAATATATTTAAATCCCGTGAGCACATCAAAACACACGGCATTATATTTTTCTGCAATCTTCCGTTGAAGCTCTGTTGTTACAATTGTTTTAATAAAGGCAGGCTTTGCGGGTAATGTACCTTTTTCCTTTTTGCCAGAGAATATATATTCTGCAAGAAGCACGCCCAGTTGATTCCCCGATAATAATGTATACCCTTCCTGACCTCGCACAGCGATCCCCAATCGGTCAGAATCAGGATCTGTGGCAAGGACCAGATCGGCCTCTTCTTTCGCTGCCAGGTCAAGCGCCATCTTCAGAGCAGAAGGCTCTTCGGGATTCGGGGATTTCACTGTCGGGAAATCTCCGCTTGGCACCATCTGCTCCTCCACACAGATAGGGGTAATCCCCATCTCGTTCAGAACGGTAGGAATGAGACCGCTTCCGGTACCATGCAACGGGGTAAAAACAATCTTCAGTTCCCTGCCGCGTTCTAGTATCAATTCCGGACGTATTGCCAGGGATCTCACCATGGCAAGATAAGCATCGTCAACATCCTTATCAATCATAACCAGCAACTGCTTCTCGATTGCTTCTTCCCTGCTCATAACGGTAATATCAGTAACCGCTGCTGCTTCGGCCACAATCTCAGTATCATGGGGAGAAAAAATCTGACACCCATCACTCCAGAATGCCTTATAGCCGTTATATTCGGAGGGATTATGGCTCGCGGTAATAACAATACCCGTGGTAGCATGCAGATACCGTATTGCGAAAGAAAGCTGCGGTGTTGGCCGCATGCCGCTGAAGAGATACGTCTTAATACCATTACCACAAAATACTTTGGCTGTTTCAAGTGCAAACTGGTCGGAGAAATTACGGTTGTCATAGGCCACCACCGCAGATACATTCCCGGAATCACCCTTTTTTGTGATATAATTTGCCAGACCCTGTGTCGCACGTTGAACCGTATAGGGATTCATGCGATTGAACCCGCCGCCTATAACACCTCGCAGTCCGCCGGTACCGAAGGTAAGGTCTGTATAAAAACGATCCCGTAATGCATCACTATTCTTTTCTTTTACCAGTGTTTCAACTTGACTTCTAAAATAGTCATCCTTTTCTGCAGCTATATATTCATTCGCCCGTGCCAGTATAGCCTGTGTATCCATCAACGCTCCGTTGTAGAGTATGTACATTTACACAATATGAATATTTTCTAAAAATACAGACATCGTGTGCCTCATATTATATAATAAAAGTAGAAAAATGTTGTAACTGTTCAGTTAAATAATTAAAACCCAATATTTTTAT
>CBDVBE010000041.1:0-23461 GCA_965372145.1 uncultured bacterium
CCAAGTAGTTGTATTGCGTATTATTGTGTAGAAGATTATTTTAATTACATATTTATTATAGATCGTAACCATATCATGTGCAATACCAATCTAACAAAGTAGAATTAATATAATGCGTAAAATAAAAAAAAGGCGAAAATCCTTCGATTTCCGCCCTTTCCTGCTCATTTATCGATAATGTTACTTATTGTGCTATTATTGTTGAAAGGTTAACCTTATGATTCTTGTTGCCAAAAGGCCAGTTGACTGTAACGAGAATCTTCTTCATGTTGCCGGCTTCATTAATTTTCCATGTGCAATTATACTTTGAATCAATGGTCATGCCGCCATCCTGGATATTCTCATATGATTTTGCTCTGATATTATCAAGTATCTGATTGCCAACCTGTGTTGCCTGCGTGGTATTCTTCATTGAAACGTTGGCTCTTACGATACCGACTAAAAAAGTATTTGCACTCATGGTGATCATGGCAAAGAAAAGCATCGCAACGATAACTTCAAGAAGTGACATCCCTTTTTCGTTCTTAAGAGTTTTTCTGATTTTGCTGAGTGTCATTTTTTTCTCCATTTTCAGGTTTTTGTTTTCGCTCATTCTGATTTAAGTATACCCTCTTTTCAGGTAAAAATCCGGCAATGGTGTTTCCGCTTTCACATTTCCATTAACCTACTGTTATTTAATAAGATACAAAGGCTCAAATATTGAAAATGTGACGGTAATCACCAAGTTTTTAGGGTATGTACTTTATAATTCACGCCAGGTAACAACCGCACACGTATTTAGTTGTAACTCTTCTGTAGAAGGGCTGGGGGTGCTGCTGGTATACGTGAGCGACCAATCGTTTTCAATCGCACAGTCTCCTTTACATATAATAGCTCCGTTCAGGTTGCCGTTATTTTCCAAGAGTACATCCGTTTCGGCGTATATAAGCCCTTCGACACTGAGCTCAGCGTCCTGTACCTCTTTTTTTACGTAACTAGTGGTGCTGACAAACGCAGGAAGGTTATCTACCTTGGTCTGGGTCAATGTATTCTGACTTTCAATTTTAATCCATCCGGTAGCTATAATACAGCCATTAATGGTTCCCCCGCTTGAAGCCTCGAATAAAACATTACCATCCACCCAGATAACGCCGCCGACAGGTTCAAGATTTTCGATACTGGAAACGTTATAGTCACCATCTATTAATTCTCCATTTTCATTCGCTCTTTCGCGGTATTCAGACCAGTCTATATAGGGTATTTCGACCTCAGGGACAGCTTCCACATTCTGTGAGCCGTAAACAGCAGCACCGTTTTCAACTTCGATTTCCGGCGCAGTTACGTTACCGTAGACGTAACATTCTTCAAACTTCAGACTTACCGATGAACTAAAATCGCCGGTAAGATTAAATACGCCTTCGAATTTCGCAGGACCGTTCATATAGGCTTTGCCGCCGATACCTAAATCCAGATGGCCGTTATTTTCTGTTTAATGCTATTATAATTATAGGACTATTTGGAGAAAATTTCCGGAAATAGAGTTTCCGGTAATACATATTTGTAACACGCTGATAATGTTGGTGTTATAAAATCTGTTTATAGTAAAATGTTATGGCGATCACTAGGTTTATAAGGAGTGAAACGGTGGGATTTTCTTCTTCGTTGTATTTGATTTGCGATATACGATTAGCGAATAGCAATTTTAGAAGTCTTTTCATTCATTATTCGCTGTTCGCCAATCGTCATTCGCTATTGATCCTTATTTTAACATAAAAAGGCAGCAGCCAACATGGCTCACTGCCTTTTATAGAGGAGGGGGTGAAGAAATTTAAGGAAAAAGGGTTTATGTTAATAATTTATAATTCACGCCATGAAAGAACCTGACAGGTATTTAACTCTACTATTCCTGTTGTGAGGCTCGGGATGCTGCTGGTATACGTGAGCGACCAGTCGTTTTCAATCGCGCAGTCTCCTTTACACATAACAGATCCGGTCAGGCTGCCGTTATTTTCCAATAGCACATCTGTTTCGGCATATACAAGCCCTTCGATATGCAAATCAGCGATCTGTACCTCCTTTTTTACCGAACTGGTGGTGCTGACAAATGCAGGAAGGTTATCTACCTTGGTCTGGGTCAGTGTATTCTCACTCTCAATGAGAATCCATCCGGTTGCGATAATACACCCCTTAATCGTCCCGCCGCTTGTTGATTCGAATTTCACATTACCATCCACCCAGATAACGCCGCCTGCAGGTTCAAGATCTTCGATAGCCGAAACGAAATAGTCACCGCTGATTAATTCGTCATAATCCACCGCTCTCTGCCGATATGGTGTCCAGTCTATAGTGGGTATCCCGACCTCAGGAACAGCTTCCTCTGTCACTGAACCGTAAATAGCTGCACCCATTGATGTTTCGATATCAGGCGCTGTTACATTTCCATAGACAAGGCACTGTTCGAAATCAAGGCTTACCGATGAACTGAAATCACCGGTCAAATTGAATACGCCTTGAAATCTAGCTGGTCCGTTCATATGGGCTTTACCACCGATACCTAAATCAAGATGGCCGAAGTTTTCATGTTTAAACTCGCCATCAGTGAGAATCAGGTATTCGTATGCTTCAATGTCCACATACATAACCGCATTACAGGTAACTTCAATGGTTTTTTTCTGTGTTCTCGTTTCCCCGGTAGAGGTCAGCCATAAACTGGTGATATCCTCATTTGCCCTGCAGACTACAGTGTAAAAACCCTGTTCAAATGCTGTTTTCGGGACAATGGTTATTGTTTCGTCTGCTTCCGGGACTAAGTCGCCAACCCTGATCCCGGCAAGCGCATACTCTTTCCCAGCTTCCGCTATATTAAAAGCTGACACATTATCTCTGCGGCTGGATACTTTTTCTGAAGAGTTTTTTGTGGATAAAATTGTTACCATAGAAAGGATCACTACGAGTATCCCTATGAAAATCACCATTACCAGTGCTGCACCCTTTTCATTTCTGATAGATATCATATATGTTTCCCCTTTACAGATGGGTGTATACTGTTTCTTATTTCAGTTTAGTACCTTAGAAATTATTTTCGTGTTTTTTTTAACCCTAAAGGGCATAAAAGCTACTAAGAAATGAATTTCTAAGTTTCTTTTTAACCCTGAAGGGCATAAGAGCTACTTAAGAAATACCCTAAAGGGCACTTTGTAAATTTCAAAGCATCTCTTTATAGCAGAAAATAATTTCGAAAAGTACTTATCCAGTTTATCTGGGTTAGGTTTAAGATGGATTCCTGATCGCTGCCTCAACTTTATTGGTAACTGTCTTTTCATTACTATTAACATCTTCAATCTGTGAATCTAATTGGACCGAAACACTGCGTGCATCAAGAAAATTAACCGTAACCGGTGTACCATCAGCCTCCTTCGCTGTTACGGTCATACCATCAATCTCTTCACTAATGGTATATGAGTCGTTATACGTTCTCCTAACCAGTGACTTCACACTGCCGGACATCTCAAGTGAATATTTGTAGCATGTTGCAATGTAAATCTCCGTATCACCTTCGGCCCAGTCATCAGTAAGAGCTCCAAACACGGTAATAGTATCCGGACCGCCAACTCGTATCCCAACATGAGAAATTTCATAGTAGGCAATATCGTCATCTTCATACAGAGCTACCCACATACCTACTGATGCATTACCGGCATCAGCTACAAACAGCTTTACATTAGTTGGCGCTGCTGCTATTGAGAGAGTAGTAGTATAATTTTCCTCATTAATTAACAGACGAAGCACATGTGCATCGGTAACGGATTGATCAACGACAAGGCCGTTTCCCGGCACATTATAGCCGGCCATGCGTATATCTTTCTCAAGTACCTGGTTTGCCCGTGCAAGATGCTCCTGCAGTACCGACTCGTTCTTCACTGCTTTATTACCCTTGATAAAAACATTATGCAACTGGAAGGCACCGGTTACTATTATTGCCCCCACAGTAATACCCACGATAAGATCCACAAGTGACTTGCCATTTTGATTATGTATCATTTCCCTACCCTTTTCCTTTTTTCCTTAATTGTATACTATTCTTAATAGTATTTAAAGAGTTTTATCTCTTATTGTGCAACTATTGTAGAAAGGTTTATCTTGTGAGTCTTATTACCAAAAGGCCAGTTAACGGTAACGAAAATTTTCTTCATGTTGCCGGCTTTATTAATTTTCCATGTGCAGTCATACTTGGAATCAATGGTCATGCTGCCATCCTGGATATCGTCATAGGATTTTGCTCTGATATTATCAAGAATCTGGTTGCCGAACTGAGTTGCCTGTGTGGTGTTCTTCATTGAAACGTTGGCTCTTACGATACCGACTAGGAAAGTATTTGCGCTCATGGTGATCATAGCAAAGAAAAGCATTGCAACGATAACCTCTAACAGTGACATCCCTTTTTCATTCTTAAGTGTTTTTCTTATTTTGCTGAGTGTCATTTTTTTCTCCTTTATTTTTTTTCTTGGTTCTCTCTCATTCTAGTTTAATTATAGGCTGAATAAGGAAAAATTTCCGGAAGTGGTGTTTCCGCTTTTGTTTATTTATAACACATTGATTTCAGAAGAGATAAAAAAGCCATTTCATCCATTTTGTGATAAAAATCACACCATTCTCTATGTATTTGTTATTTCCGCAAAATTGTAGTATGATAAAATCCTGGTAATGAAACCTGTTTCGTAGTTTGGTTATGTCTACCGTGTAAAAGCAAATCACATTGCCTTAACCGTCACCGATACGGGCATCCTCACCGTTGCCACCTCTAAACTATTACCTCATTGACCAAAAGCAACCATATATGGTATAATATGCCATAACCCCCTTCCCATTCTAATAGAACAATTCTCTTTTGGGATACAATGATGGCTATGACAAATGATAAATCCAAAACAAAAACACAGCTCATCGAAGAAATTCACGACTTACGTAAACAGGTAACCGTGTTGGAGAACAGTTTGCAGGGATATAAGCACCTTGCCAAAGAATCTCATAAAGCCTTCGAAACTACACACGCCCTGAAGAAAAACTCACCTGGTGAAGATACATTCAGGACAATCTTTGAAAATATCAAGGATGAGATTGTTTATCTTGACCGTTATGGCAAAATTCTTGATGTAAATAACAGGATTGAGGATATCTTTGGCTATAAACGGGAAGATGTAATCGGCAAAAACTTTACAAAACTTAAGTTCTTCGGGCTTAAAGATTTACCGAAGATGGTAAAAATTTTTAAAGATTCTTTGATATCCGGAAAATCAATAGACTATCTCGAAATGGAAGTGAAACATAAAGACGGTCATGAAGTTCCTGTGGAAGTAAGTACCAGATTTATTAAAAAGGATGATAAGATTGACGGTCTTTTGTGCGTTATCAGGGATGTCTCAGAGCGTAAGAGTATAGAAATAATGCTGCGGCATGAACGGGACTTTGCGCAAAGCCTTGTAGAAACTGCTCAAGTCATTACTCTGGTTCTCGATCTTGAAGGACGCATTGTTACAATTAATCCCTATATGGAAACATTATCGGGATATCGCCTTGAAGAAGTAAAGGGTAAAGACTGGTTCGATACTTTTTTACCGGAGGGGATTCATACACGCATCAGGAATCTATTTAAAACTGCGATCAGTGATATGCAGACAAAGGGAAATATCTATCCTATTCGTACTAAAGACGGTCAATTACATGATATTGAATGGTACGATAAGACGCTGAAAGACGCTGAGGGAAATATTACAGGACTGCTCGCAACCGGGCAGGATGTTACCGAACGGTTGAAATTCGAAAGGATACTGGTTGATGAAAGAGTATATCTGACTATCATAAATAAGGTTTCAAATATACTTAATGCAAAAGGAACCCTTGATGATGCAACGGATATCATACGTGAAGAACTGCATCTGCACGGTGCAAACATCGGTCTGCTGGACGACAATAATATTCTTCGTGTTGCCGGAGCATCTTCAGATCTCGGTTTTCTTATTTCAAAAGCAGCTCGCGCCGTTTATATCGATTTTAATAAAAATAAGGAAGCGTATATCTTCTTTAAAACATTACACAGTGTAAAAACAATTACTTTTAAAAGATTATTTGATCTGATAACCCCAAAAGGTACTTTCGCAATTAAAGCAGTCCAAAAACTTATTGCCGAACTTACCAATATAGCTATGGGACAGACTATAATTGCCCCGCTTGCAAACTCCAAAGGTAAGAAAATAGGGGCATTGCTTCTCTCAAAAAAGACGAATGGTGTATTTACCGAGCAGGAAATTTCTCTGGTCAGCAGTCTCTGTAGTACCCTTGCACTCGCTATTGACCGCGAACAGGGCGAAGAAAGACTTTACGAGAGTGAAGAGAAATACCGTGCCTCTTTCGATAACGCACGGGATGCGATAAATGTTTTTACCAGGAACAAAGAGATTATTGCGGTTAACAAAGCTCTGGTTAAACTCAGTGAGTATACCAAAGAAGAGCTGCTTGCCATGAAATTACCGGACCTCTACCCTGACGCATCATCAGTAGAGACGGCTAAGAGGATACAAGAACTCCTTGACGGTAAAGAGGTACCGATATTCGAAACATATTTACAGGCTAAGGATGGGACTGTCATCCCGGTTGAAATAGGTGTTACCCTTTTAAAAAATAGCTACGACGAAAAATATGTTTTTCAGGGTAATATTCGTGATATTTCACAACGTAAAAAAACAGAAGCGACACTGGATGAACGCCAGGAGTTACTGAATAATGTCCTTGAATCAATGAGTGACGGCATACTCGTTCTGGATAAAGAATTCCGGTATACTTACTGGAATGATGCAATGGAAAGAATTTCTAAAACACCTCGCGAAAAAGTAATCAATAGTAATAAGTTACCCTGGGAGATTTTCCCTCATCTGAAGGAAACCGGTGTGGATACAATGATACACCTTGCCATGGAAGGCAAAACCGGATACCGGAAAGAGATTCCATATCATTTACCGGACGGTGCCTCCAGGTTTACAAATGAGTTATTTCTTCCGTTAAAGTCAAAATCGGGAGACATCATTGGTGTCGTCGGTGTCATTCGGGATATCACCGAAGAGAAAAAAACAAAAACAATTCTCCTGCAAAAGGAAGAACAGCTTCGCCAGACAGAGAAGCTGGTGGCTATCGGCCAGCTTGCCGGCGGTATTGCGCATGATTTCAACAACCAGCTTGGGAGTATTGTCGGATTTGCCGATTTAATCAAAGAGCGTGTTAAAGGAGATGAACGACTGACAAAGTATGCGAATAACATTCTTATCACTGCCAGACGCTCCGCTGACCTGACAAAACAGATGCTTGCCTTTGCACGGAAGGGTAAATATAAAGTAGTACCGGTGGATATACATGCTACCATTGGCGAGGTTGTCGCAATACTTGAACATTCGATCGATAAAAAAATCAAACTGAAACAACAGTTACAGGCACAACCGTCAACGACATCGGGTGATCCGTCGCAATTGCAAAGTGCTATCCTCAACCTTGCCCTCAATGCCCGTGATGCCATGCCCGAGGGTGGGGAAATCACCTTTAACACCGATATACAATCTCTTGATGCGGCATTCTGCAATACACATCATAATGATATTAATCCTGGTGACTACCTGCAGATTTCTGTTATCGATACCGGGGAAGGTATACCTAAAAAGATACGACAGTATATCTTTGAGCCTTTTTTCAGTACTAAAGATATGGCTGAAAAAACCGGGATGGGCCTTGCTGCGGTGTATGGCATTATTAAAAACCATAAGGGAGTGATAGACGTTACCAGTAAAGTCAATAGCGGTACTACCATGACCATATACCTTCCGCTTGCTGAAAAAAAAGATTTGCGTGAAACCGAAAGCACCCCTCATAAAGTATCGATACGCGATTCAGCGCATATACTACTGGTTGACGATGAGGAGATGCTTGCGGAAATGGCCCATGATATACTGGTGTCCCTCGGCTACAAGGTAACTGTGTGCCGGGATGGCAAAGAAGCATTGGAAGTGTATACCGAATTGTGGCAGGAAATTGATCTCATTTTACTTGATATTGTTATGCCTGAAATGGATGGTAAGGAAACCTATCTTGCTATGCGTGAGATTAATCCAAAAGTAAAGGTGCTAGTTTCGTCAGGGTACAGTCTCACCGGTCGAGCACGTGAGATACTTGCCCAAGGCGGCCACGGCTTTCTCCAGAAGCCATATCGGAAAGTACAACTGGCTGAGAAAGTGGAAAGGATTCTGGCGAGGTAGTTTAAAATTCTTTAAATCTTTTCAACCTCACCCTTCTACCTTCCCTACTCCACACCTTCAGGAGCTTTGGTAACCAGCGAAACAACAACAAACAGCACCAGTGAAACCACCGCAGCGTACACATCAGCCGGCACACCAGCGACATCCGCTTTTGTCAGGATACCGATAATCGCAACGAGTGCACCTCCGACAATACCGGTAATCGCGCCGGCTTTAGTTGCCCTTTTCCACAGGATGCCGCCAATAACAGGAATAAATACGCCGGCAGTGTACATGGTGTAGGAATATATCAGAGCATCAATTATCACCGGAACCGCAAGGGCTATAAGCAGCGCAATCCCGCCAATAACAACGGTTGATATCCGTGATAATTTCAGCATATGCTTTTCATCAATCTTCTCGCCGGGATGAAGTATCTCAAGGTATATATCCTTGATAAAATGGGAAGTCCCTGCGGTCAGTAATGAATCGGCTGTTGACATGATAGCTGCAAGTAGCGCAGCCAGAACTATTGCACTCACTCCAACAGGAAACAGCTCCTTAATAACAGTCGGGACAGCCATGCCGCCGTCAGTCATTTCAGGAAAGAAAGCCTTTGCACCCATACCGACAATTGCCGGGAAAAAGCTTATAGCAATCAGGAAAATCCCGCCGATTATCGATGCAGTCTTTGCGGTAACTTTATCTTTCGCGGCAAAAAGCCGTTGATAAAAATCCTGTCCGATCAGGGTATACATAATCGTGGGTACGAGAATCCAGATAAGGGTCGTTCTCGCCATGCCGAACAGGCTGAAATATCCCGGATCACACCCACCGGGTGTCTGTTGAATCATTATCTCCAGCCCGGCCAGGCCCCCGGCTTTGCCTAATACTAACGCGGCGGCAATAATAACACCGACACCGGCAATAATCACCTGAATAAAATCGGTGATTGTCGCTGCCCAAAGCCCGCCAAGTGCAGTGTAGACAATAAAAATGACCGTGGCAATAACAGCAGCCCAGACACTGGTAAAACCGAGTATCGATAATGCACTCCGTGCAGCGCCGACCTGTGCGGCTAATATACCGGTCAGAGCGATTAAAGATAACAACGCACCCAGTGCACGTACTGTTTTTCCGCCATATCGCTGTTCCAGGTAATCAGGGATGGTGTAGAGGGAAAGCGAACGGAATTTACTTGCGGTGAGGAAAGCCAGGAACAGCAAACCGATACCGCAGGCTATGCCGTACCACGCAGCAGAGAGTCCATGATCGAACCCGTACTGGCCGCCTCCCATGACCATACCACCGCCGAAATGGGTTGCAGCAAGGGCTCCTGCGGTAAGCAGCACACCCAGGCGCCTTCCCGCAAGGAGAAAATCGGTCATTCCTTTAATTCTTGTATTCGCCCAGTAGCCGATACCCAGGAGAATAAGCATGTAGACAATAATGGTTGTTAGTATCATAGGTTAATTCCTTTATATGTGTCACCCTGAGCGGAGTCGAAGGGTGATAGTTACCACATTGGTTAGTGTCACCCTTCGACTCCGCTCAGGATGACACATACTACTGTCCTAATTGTTTAGTCGACTAATTAGTGCTTGGCCGTAAAGTACCTGTTTGCTGTCATTCCGGTATTCTTTTCGGCCGGAATCCAGCTTTTTTTTACAAAATACGGCATGGATTCCCGCCAGGAGCATGCGGGAATGACGTTTTCGGACAGACACTAATTAAAACTCCAACTCAGATTCCGGCAAAGATTCCTCAACTTCAGGAATGGCCTCAAACTCGCTGACCGGTGCAGGCGCCGGAACCGAACTGCTTACGCCGCTTCCCCGCTTGCTTATATCGATTGTAATAGAAGCCATGGCAGCAGACGGGCCGGTGATAAATGTACTTTCCCACCTGAGCAAATCTGCGCTTATGTCAATGGTAACACGTCCTTTCTTCAGCCCTAGACCTGCTGTTACTTTTAATCCCTCGGGTTTCGCTGCAAGGTCATCAAGGTTTGTCTTTGTTATTTTAACTTCCGTATCCTCATAAATGTCTTTGCTGATAGAACTTGTTACTACTTTCTTTTCTTTAACAATCTTGTAAGCCAGACCGGCTCTCGGTATCAATTCGTCGAATATCCACACATTGCCAATTGATTTTTCAACGCCAAACCTGAAATCATGATACCAAAAATATGTAGTAGTATCACGGCATAATGAATCTTGAGCTATCATGGTATCTGTTGCCGTTTGTTTTGTAATCTCCACACCGCCGTCGTACTCAGGAGCAAGATAGAGGTTGTCTGAAAAGGAGGGCTGGCAGCCTATAAACCAATCTATAATATGGTTCGCATATTCATATCCGATCAAATCCTTCGCATTTGGGTCTAGTACATTTTCTTGTTTGAATTGATATGTTTCATTGGTATACCATGCTCCAAGAATGAGAAAGGTGTTGCCAATATCAGTCCAACCCATAAGACCACCCTTTAAATAGAGACCTGCTTCGGAGCTGTATTCCAACTTATTCAGATTACTTGCATGCTTGTTTTCAGTGACGCCTTTTATTCTAGGAACGCCAAACTTAAATTGCGGAACAAGGGTTAGCACATTCCCTATCTTGACCTTTGCATCAATAATACCACCGGGCATATAGATACTTTTTTCATTTACAGAATCTGTAATATTGTTTGCCGGATCATTGTTTGATTTTTCAAAAGCAGATCTTTCCAAAAAGAAGCCGGCTCCCAGATTAAGATTATCCAATATTTTTACACCAACATTAATATGTGGAAGCGTCTGAAAATTTTCAGCGGGATTACCAATTTCAAATTCACCTGATGCCTTTAGAAAAGCTGCTGCATCTCCATAAAAACCAGTCCGAAGTACTTTGTTATTATTAGCAGTCAAGCCTAAACATATTTTATCACCGATGGACTTGATTGCAATGATTCGGCCAAATGTCTGCCCCTTGCCCATAATATCTTTAACAATTGCTGATCCCTGGATCAGGTCAGGCCAGTCTACGAGTGATCTGGGATTTCCCACAGTCCAGCCGATATCATCGGCTACACCGGATCCGGCCATACCGTCCAGCCGGGCATTAACGCCCTCAATGTTCTGTGCCACTGTCGAAAAAGAGAGTGCTGCAGCAACAATAAGTAACACTATCCTTTTAAGCATGTTACCCCCTGGGTAAAGTGATGTGAAATAAGAAATACTCGTTTAACTTACTATAAATCACGCTTCCAAACAACTATTGACACACCTGGAAACACCAGGATTGTAAAGTATAGAATCAAAACAGGTATACTGTTTAGAGTAGAATATAGTAATAATCCTCCCCACTCGCCCACCAGTATAAATAAAAAACGCAGAGATTAAAAACCTACACAATTCCGATTTTACACATGAAAAGTGTTCTCAAAATGAGAACGAATAGAAAAGAGATAGTGCCACTAAGACACAAAGACACGAAGGAAAATTATAGTTAAAAGGATAGTAACTATTCAGCTATAGTTGTTAATAATGTCATTGCGAGCGAAGCGAAGCGAAGCAATCTCCTACGTCTGAGAAATGAGATTGCTTCGCTTCGCTCGCAATGACACCGAGAAAGCCACATCACCTGAATAGTTACGTAAAATGTATATTATTTATCAAGATATGAAAATATTCTCGATAAATATTTTACCGGGGATAACAGAAAAAAATTAGCAGATTATGCTTTGATTTTTTCAAAATTCTGCCTGCTGATTTCTGAAAACAGCTCTTAAATCCTTGCTCGTTTTCTCCCTTTTTTCATTGCTCAATAGGAAAGTTGTTCTTATTTTTAATGATGAAAAAGAAATAACTTTTTATTAGAAAATTCGAGGGGCGGGTGGTCTGGATGGAATCAGTGTGAATATTAATAAAACAGTGTGCCACTGTTCCCCTGAACAGTGCATCTTCGTATTTTAGAAATGTGACCGTTATCAGAAATGGAGAATGAATGGAAATAGTATACTCGGTTAATAAAGTTCCTATACGACTAACATATGAAAGATGGTATCATATAATTGAAAACCATGATGAATTAGCGAGTTATTTTCATAATGTACTTGAAACAATTGAGAAACCGGAGTTTGTTATTCGTGGGAATAGTGGTTCCCTGAAAGCCACAAAGAACATTAGTAAGAAAAAATGGTTGGTTGTGATTTATAGGGAATTATCAAGGCGTGATGGATTTGTGATTACAGCTTATTTTTTAGAAACGAAACCCAAAGGAGAAGTAATATGTCAACGGTAACAGCGAAAAAGACAGAGGATTTTATTGGAAAATGTGTGACCATGGCATCTGACATGCTTAAATTGGCGACAAAAACAAGCCACCTCTGGTTAGACTACGATAAAGAGGCGGATGTACTCTATATGAGTTTCCGAAAACCTCAAAGGGCTACCAAGACAATAGAAACAGATGACAATATATTGATACGGAAGGACGGTAAGGATATCGTCGGTCTGACAATACTGAATGCGAGTACTAGATAAAACCCTAACCTGGATT
This sequence comes from uncultured bacterium, assembly GCA_965372145.1. Taxonomy (GTDB): domain Bacteria; phylum Fibrobacterota; class Chitinivibrionia; order Chitinivibrionales; family JANQEN01; genus CBDVBE01. The sequence goes on from CBDVBE010000041.1 coordinate 12,792, forward strand.
AACCAGATTAAAGGATTACCATGATTTTTAATATTGAATTTATAAACGAATACATAGGTCATACATTCAGCCATCGTAATTCTAAAGTTCATTTATTAAACAAGCGTTGTAACGAATGTTATGACAATAGGTTACCGGTACACATTAGAATTTTTTGCCAAAAAACAGACGAATTCCACTGGTAAGGTACTATGGCACGATAACCAATGAGTTTTCTTGACAAGGTGGCTTGGACGGTTAGGCATACTTGCAAGTTACCCAGGCGTTTTTAAAATTCTGCCTGCTGATTTCTGAAAACAGCTCTTAAGATATGCAATGGAACGAATCCAAGAGAAATCCCCTGCAATGAAAAAACTCCGTAGAAGCAAGGCTGCATAACAATATAATTGTAATTTTTGTGCTTTCGACTTTTACAATTACCTCCATTGTAAATAATATATCTGAACGATCTTTAAGCTGTCTGAAAAAGCTGACAGCCCCGTATGGTTTTTCTGACACTTAATAAATATCATACCTGTGTTTTAGATAAAACCTTAGCCAAACCCTTATTTCCAGATGTGGTACGAAGTTTGCAGGTATTTAATAAAGAAACAGATGTTGATTTCTTAGTCCTATAAAGTTTTTTTACCGAATCGCAACATGTATTTTATTAATGCCCAAAGACTCTTAACAATTACAATTACTGTTGAGAAGTGATATAAAAATGAAAGATATCTTTTATCACACAATACCTTTTATAGTGCTTATCGTAATTCTGGTTACCTGCACTGACGACGCCCTCTTCGACCCCACAGGAGAAACAGGCATAACTGTTTCCTCATTCCTATGCGACACCACGGGATTGGATACTACCTTTGAGCAGGCTGATTCTCTGCCGTTTCAGGTTTACACTTCTTTGTCCCCGGTCCTTGCAGGCCAGACAATCTCTTTTCTTGGATTCATAGAAAATGACTCGGGTTTTTCAGGCCTGTCCTGGTCGTGGGATTTCGGGGATGGGACTGCCGTTTTTACTCGAATAATAGAACACAGGTATCTTGATGCCGGGAACTATAATGCGGTTTTTACAGTGACGAATAGTGTCGGCATCACTCTTTCTGACACCGTGACAATTTCGGTTTCCGAACTTACCACCAAAGCTGCTGTGCGTGGATATGCTTATTTACAAGGCAAGAAAGAGCATGCCAATATCAGGGTGATTTTTTACGATCCATTATGTGATGATTCTATTAATTTATTTACAGATAAAAATGGCAGATATGAAAAGATGGAACAATTCCCGGAGTGTGTGTATACAATTTTTTACAATGATGAAAATACGGGTTTCTTTACTTCTGAAACAAAACAAAAAGTTGAAATAAAACAGGGAATATTAAATGAATTGGAACCGGTTATACTGGAAGATACTTGCAACCCTCATATTCTAAATCAATCTCCTTCAGACACCATAATAAACATCCGTAAACCCTTAATACATGCTGTCCTGGCAGACACAGCTTCAGGAATAGCAAAAGAGACACTGTTACTTGTTTTCAACGGAGATACTATTTCCAATTCATCTCTTATTACATACAATGATTCTGGCTTTTCCTGGATACCTTCCGATAGATTGCCGGACGGCACTCATACAATTTATGCTTCAATAAACGACTCAGCTGGAAATGGTGACACGCTGATATGGACATTCAATGTTGACGCCATGAAACTCTATATAACAGCTGATTCAACAGTAGATATAAACAGTTCTATATACTATGCAGGCTCAAGTTTCTAATGTCTATTCTAAGGTTGTGGAATACAAGTGGAACTTTGACGGTGACACAACCTGGGATACAACTATTGTTTCATCAGACAGCACTATAGCATGTTCCCATGTCTATAAAGATGAGAACATATTTAACGTCATAGTGTGTGCTGTAGATGACTCAGGAATGGTGAAATATGCCTCTGATACAATTACAGTAAAAAACGCTAATTCAGAAATAAAGCAACTGACTGTCAGCTCAGATACCATTTCTATATTTGACTCGGTTACTTTTTTACTTGAAGCTGTTGAAAATGATGGGCAAATAGTAAAAGTGGAGTGGAATTTTGATGGCGATAGCCAGTTTGATGATACTATTGCTGTCGGCTCAGACTCAGTGATGGTAAATATAGGGTGGCGGTATGAAGCTGCTGACACCTATGCTGTATTGGTTCGCCTGACTGATGATGATGGGAAGGAAACTGATACAACGATTAGCGTAGTTGTTTTACAGGATATTCCGGTAATTACTTTTTTCAATAACGATACGATTATTGAGTATGGTGGAACAATACAATGTTCAGTAGTTGTCCACCAGGAATTCGGTACTTTTACTGTTGAAATTGATACTAATAAAACCGGCAACTGGATATCAGTTGCAGACAACGAAATTTATGCCGTAAAAAATATTGCTACGGGGAATGCGTGCTTATGGGACAGTGTAAAAGTACGGATTACGGATGATGACGTCAATATAGTTGACACAGCATTTAAGGTAGACATACTGCCAAGACCTCTCTCCATAACTTCGATAGACAGTACAAAAAACACATTAACAGTGAATTATTCCCGGACACAGGAGAGTGATTTCGCGGAATACAGGATTTACCGGGACACCACGAGCACGGTAGATACGAACAGCGAATTATGGGCAACAATCACAACAGGTTCTACAACAAGCCATTCGATTGTACCTTCATGCGAATGGATTCCCCGGTATTACCGAGTTTACCAGAAAGACGGCGAAGGATTATGGAGCGCAGGCAGCAATATAATCTATGGTAACATCGTTAATAGTCCGCCGTCAACACCGGTAATTACCTGTCCTGCCAATGACGGCGACAGTATATGGTCAAATGAGGTTCTGCGATGGACAAAATGCACGGATGTAAACAATCATACCGTTAAATACAGAGTGCTTATCAATTATAACAATACAGTATTTATAGAATTTGCTACTGAAGTAGCGGATACATTTGTAATGTTGGACGGGTATGACTCGCTGGGATTTGCGTTCAAGGTGATAGCGTATGACAGCGAGGGTGACAGCAGCGCCTGGTCTGATGAGATGGCTGCTATTATAAGAAATACAGTGATTGATATTGACGGGAATGTTTACCGTTTAGTCAGGATAGGCACACAATTATGGACAGTGGAGAACCTGAAAACTACGAGATATAACGATGGTACACCAATACCGTTGGTAACTGATAGTACTGCATGGGCAGATCTTACTACACCGGGCTATTGCTGGTATAATAACGATTCAGCACTATACGCAAACAAATATGGCGCGCTGTATAACTGGTACGCAGTAGATACAAAGCAGCTTGCCCCTGCGGGCTGGCATGTTCCGGATATGGAAGATTGGAATAACCTGGAAATTTATTTAATCGCCAACGGGTATAACTGGGATGGAACAACAACGGGCAACAAGATAGCAAAATCTATGGCTGCGAAGACTGATTGGAATTCGTCAGTTACTGCTGGTCATGTAGGAAATGACCTGTCATCAAATAACAGTACAGGTTTTTCTGTTTTGCCGGGCGGTTATCGTTACGGCAATGGTGGTTTCTATGGCATTGGCGGCGGCGGTGACTGGTGGAGCGCTACGGAGCTCGATGCGTCGACCGCGTACGGCCGTGATCTCTACTACTATGTCTACTACCTTTTCAGGAGCAGCAACTTTAAGGGTTATGGTTTTTCAGTCAGGTTGTTGCGGGATGTTGACTATTTTCTTTAATGTACCCGAGTAAGCAGGTTGCGAAATTTTTAAAATATGGGAACCTGTAACGACCTGCCGGTGTATCCTAAGGAATAAAGTAATGGAATATTGGAGTGATGGAGTAATGGGGTAAAAAACTAAAAAACCCAACATTTCAGCACTCCATAAAAGTGTATTATCTACATAAATTCAGGTATCATAGCAGAATCCCACCTTTGAAATATAACAGAAAAAAATCTTTATGAGTCCTTTAATAAGGGATTCATTAATTCAGAAAATGACTTTTGCAGTTACCTCTCTTGTATACGCAATTTTTTCCTTATATTCCGGAATATTGTATAGGAAAAAACAGTTGATCCCGGATAGAGAATGTTGGATAAAGATGATATGGTATCATCGGGATGTATGGATGTGTCTGCATTGATAAAGTATTGAGGGCGCAGGATATCCCGTATTGCCAGAATCTGCTTTTTATCAGCATTGGTTGTAATGATAATATCAAATTTTTCTTTAAATAATACAGGTTTGTTTGTATCTGAAATCAACACGTTTAAGAGTGAATCCGTTATTATAAGCAGGTTCATTTTTTCATAGGAAAGATGGATTGCTGGCTGTGAATCGGAAAAGGGATACACAATGCCCATGGTTAGGCCATCTATACCGGAGATATTGTCGGAAAATGTCGGCTTCGGCCATTTTTCAGGCAGGTCCGGTAAAGAATCGCTAAATGGTGTACTTTGAAGTACCATCCAATTCAAAGGTGGTATTTTAACATGTTTTTGAATATTTTCATCGAGATCAAGGGTTATTAGATTATTTGTTTCTGAGAGGTTTAACGGTGTGATATCATTTTTTTCAATTTTCAAAGCCGGCAGGAGAAAGGTAAGGATATTTTTTTCTGATTTACGTGATTTTTTATAACACCGTATGTATATATTCTCCGGTGTGCCTGCAAGTTCAATAAAGGGACGTGGAGCAAATGGATTATTATACTGCTGTTTTGCATACCAGGTAGCTAAGAATGTTATAAATAGCAGAAAGATCAGTTTTATTTTATATGCTGCGCCGAAGCGGTATTTTAATTGATTACGGGCAGAAGATCTTCTCTCTCTTGCGCTATTATTTGTGTAACGATGAATAATGCTTAACTCCCTGACCGGGTGTAAATATTATTTTTAAGTAACTGTTCAGCTATAATTAAAACCCAATATTTTTATACTTCATACTCGTAATCCTAATCTTAATCGAAAGAATATAAAAATTGATTATGAGTATGATTAAGATTACGAATAGTATACAAGTACTTCAACTGATTTGTAAAATGATACCCGAACAGTCAATATAGTTACATTTTTAATAAAATACATATTTCTAAGAACTATTTTTAATAATTATGAGTTAAGTAGAAAAGCATTGTTTACATTACTTTTTTGCTTGTGTTTAGTAGTATCCTCTCGTGAGAATAAATATGGTTTCATTAATAGTTTAATGTGGAGCATAGTATGAATAAAAAATGGTTAATCTGTCTTAATATTACAGTCATCATTGCAGGGGTTTTCTTTAGTGCATACTGTAAAGATATGTCTAAAAGAAAAGGTGGGAAAAAACAATCTGAAAGTTCTGATATAAAAATGACCTTTCTTGATACGCTTAACAACGGTAAGGAATTGTACCTTACTGATGATGATATTGTTTCAATATCTCAACCGCAACAGAAAACAGCCCCTGAGGGGAAGATAGTGGTTCCTGACGGCTACCGTATTCAGTTGATGGCATCGAGTTCAGAGGAGACCGTTCGGATTAAGAAAAAGAGTATTGAAAAAGAGTTGCGGGTAGATGTTTATATTGTTTTTGATAAGCCGTATTATAAAGTGTATGTTGGCAATTATACGACACGTCGCGCCGCAGAGAGAATGCTGAAAAAGGTAAAACAGTCAGGTTATTCTGATGCATGGATTGTTAAATCTAAAGTGTTTATTGATGAATAGGCAATTATCCTTCCTGATGAATGCAAAATCCCTCATAGTTCTGTTATTTATTATTTCTCTTTTAAAATCTCCGGCAGCAGGGGCACAAGTGTCCACAGCAGATACGGACAGCAGTGGATTGCCCGCAATAGAACGAGCTGTATTACAATGTGATACAAATGGTTTGCTGCGTGAATTAGATATGGGTGCGGATCCTGATTTTTCTGATAAAAACAATAACACTCTTTTAATGAAAGCGGCGTTTAAAGGCTGCCACTATCTTGTTAAAATTCTGCTTGATTATGATGTCGAAATAGACAAACGAAACAAATATGGAGAAACCGCACTTTATATAGCACTGGCACACAAGCATAATGCTATTGCTGAGACTCTGTTAGAAAAGAGAGCGGACCCGAATATCAGATACAGTGGTGGGAAATATCTCTTGCTCACCATCATTGACAGGTGCGACAAGGCTGTGGTTGAATTGCTTGTTGAACATAATGCGGATATTTTTTCGGCTGATATTAACGGGATGGATGCCTTGATGTATGCTGCGGAAAATAAATGCCTGCCGTGTTTACGCTATTTACTCTATGCAGGATGTGATATCTTTGCAGTCGATTCGTCAGGTGAGACAGCCTTCCTAAAGTCTGTCCGTTTAAATGATATGCCGGCAATAGAGATGTTACTCGCTCATGGTGTTGATGTGAATCAGGCGGATTCCAAGGGGAAAGCACCGTTGTTAAATGCAGTTATGAATAAAAACAGGAAGATAGTGCGATTGTTAATAGAGGCTAATGCTGATGTGAATATAGAGGATTCGGAAGGCCGGACACCGCTTAATACAGCAATTCGTAAAGGAAGTGACGCGATTGAAAAACTCCTTCTTGAGAAAGAACCTGACGGATATACCCCATTGATGGCTGCTGCGCGAAGGGGAGATATAGAAGAAATAGAAAAGTTGTTTTCAACGGGCCGTCCCGATGTTAAAGCAAGAAACGATTACCGTAGTACTCCACTTATTATTGCTGCAGCAAAGGGGCACGCAGCGATTGTAGAAGAGCTTATTTTCAGAGGCTCTGATTTAAATGCGATGAACAGTATTTTGGGCTCGGCCCTTATGTATGCTTCGGCTGGTGGCCACATTGAAACAATACGAGCACTGATTGATGCCGGAGCCGACATCTCTTTAAAAAATGAGAGAGGCCTTACAGCATTTTACTATGCAAAGCGATACCGCCGCAGAAAAGCTGTACAGATGCTTATTGAAGCGGGGGCAACGAAATAGCTGAAAACGTACTTGTGAAATTCATCCCTGAGTTACTACTTAGTATTTGTTCAAAATTGAGATAGGTAAGATACTATTAAAATATTTTTTCCCAGGTGGATGTACTATTTTATACTATTAGTTTCAGGAATTAGAGTATTGCATCCGTAAACGGAGAAGTAATCATGCCGGAATTTGTCACTAAAGAGTTAACACAATTAATAGAAAAGAAAAAGTGGTCTGCTCTCAGAGAACGTCTGGTAAATGTCCCTGCTCCGGAAATTTCTGGAGTATTGTTTATTGCGGAAAAGCATGACCGCGTTTTGATTTTCCGCTCTTTAACACGGCATGAGTCTGCTGAGGTATTTGCCAACCTTGAGCCGGAACAGCAGGATGCACTTCTCCACGATCTCACTGATGTAGAAACCCGCCAGCTTCTCAGTAATCTTTCTCCGGATGATCGTACCGCGCTGCTTGAGGAATTACCGGCTCCTGTGACCCGGCGACTGTTAGGCCTGTTAAGCTCTTCCGACCTCCAGGAAGCACGGCAGTTGCTTGGTTATCCGGAAGAGAGTGTTGGACGGCTTATGACACCGGACTATGTTGAAGTGCATCAGGACTGGACTGTTGGCAGGGCTCTTGAGCATATCCGCAGCAAGGGCAAAGACAGTGAAACCATCAATATGGTATATGTGATCGATAAAACCGGAAAATTACTTGACGATATCAGGCTCAGACGCATTATTCTGTCGGACCTGAATAAAACCATTGAAGAGTTGATGGATAGGACATTTGCTTCTCTATCGGCATTTGACGATCGCGAAGAAGCTGTTACGATGATGCAGCGTTATGACCTGGCAGCATTGCCGGTCATGGACTCCGATGGTGAACTCATCGGGATCGTCACCTTTGATGATGTAATGGATGTAGCAGAGGAAGAGGCTACGGAAGATATCCAGAAGTCCGCATCAGTTGCCCCTTTGAAAATGAGTTATCATAGAGCCGGCGTGTTTAATCTTTTCAATAAACGGGCAGGATGGTTAGTGGCTCTTGTATTATTAAACCTTGTATCTGCCGCCGTTATTGCCGCGTATGAAGAGAGGATCGCGGGAACAATTGCACTTCTCTTTTTTATACCCATTCTTATCGGTAGTGGCGGTAATGCAGGATCACAGGCATCTACGCTGGTTATACGTGCACTCGTTACCGGTGATATTAAGCTTGACCAGTGGTTTCAAACAATCGGAAAAGAACTGCTCGTAGGATTACTGCTTGGTGTGACACTAGGTGTTCTCGGCGGTGCATTGGGATTACTGCGGGGAGGTTTCCACTGGCAGTTATCCGTTGTTGTCGGGGTATCCATGTTATCTATTGTTATGGTAGGGAATCTGGTTGGAATGATCCTTCCATTTATTTTCACAAAAATAAATATTGATCCTGCGGTTGCCAGCGGCCCTCTTATTACTACTATTGCCGACGCGACCGGATTGCTTATCTATTTTTCAATTGCTTCGGTCATTATTGGCTGGTGATTATTCACCCGGAAAAAAGAAAATTCGTAACTACTCAGGTATAGTTTTTAATAATGTCATTGCGAGCGAAGCGAAGCAATCTCCTGCGTCTGAGAAATGAGATTGCTTCGTTTCGCTCGCAATGACACTGAGAAAGTCACACCATCTCAATAGTTAAGGATTAAAAGGCTATATCCTTTTCAATTATACTTCCATCAGGAATTATTACCTGTGTGTCGGAATTATTTTTTAAAGTAACTTCTCCACGTAGTATAATATCTTTACCAAACAGTATATCACCTTCGATAGTCAGTGACTTACACTCGATAAGAGATGGGGCGCCATGAGGAAAGTGCAGTTTCATATCATGGTATTTTTTATAGTATCGATCGTCAAGTGATACGGTCATAGGCGGCAAGTGCCGTTCAGGATTTTGTCTCAGTTCAAATTGCTCTGTAAAAAAGAAATTATCCGACCAGAGTATTAAAAGATCGTCACACTTTTTTACCGGTCTGAAACGATTGTCGGTAATGACAACCGCCTGAGAGTTTGGAAAGGATGATAGTGCTGCACCCATAGCAGTTTCCAACTGGAATACCTCAGGTGTAGTATCATCAAAAGGTACAAGGTGTTTTGGGTTGACAATAAGAGGGAGCTGGAAAGGTTCTGCCGGGTTATTAAAAACAGTTTCAAGATGCTCAAGGTTTACCCATACATTATTTGAATTAAAATACCGGTACTTTTGAATATCTTCGAATTGATCAATTTCTTTTTCATCAGCCTGTGCCCTCTCTCGCAAGATTAGCCTGTTATTTTGTTTTAACCGGGCAAGATGTCCACCCTTTTTATCCATTTCGGTTCTTTGCGCAACTTCCATCATAAAAGGAAAATTGTGAGCAGCCAGATACCCGAGAAGGCTGATATCCATTGTGGCGCCCAGGTTATCGATATTTGAAATAAAGACATAGGTAATACCAGCTTCGAGGAGTTGTTGAAGCAAACCTGAGGTGGCTAAAGCGGTATAAACATCTCCGTGCCCCGGTGGATTCCACTCGAATGCTTTATTGTCCGGCCAGTGAGCCGGAGTTAAATCTTCCTGAAGGATTTTCGGATATTTATGCTGAAGAAACGTTAATGGTAATCCTGTGGATAGTTCCGGATAGGACTCGAGCAACTCTACTGTTTTTGTATCAGTGCTGAAACTATTCATTAAAATAAGGGGTATGGGTATCCCTGTCTTTTTCCTGAGGTTCAGTACCTGGTGGACAGCTATGTCAAAGAAGGAGTGATCGCCTTTTACCGGGAGCATACATTTAGGGCCATCGAGTCCCATTGATGTACCCAATCCACCATTCAGTTTAATAATTGCGGCTTTTGAAAGTGCTTGTTTCCCCTGTTCTGAATAAGATGCCAGACTGGTATAATCCGGTAGAGTGTCAGGATCAACCGGATTAATATCTTCTTCGTGTATAAATCCGGTTCGGTCTATGGTTAAAGTATCGTAATAGGCAAGAAAAGTATCTATGACCAGTTGCGGAAGATTTTCAGCTTTCATTTTTAAAATAAATTTTTCAATTTTATTTCTATCAGCAGCCATACGGTTCCTATTCTATGTGGAGTGGAAATTTCATAACGAAAAAGACAAGATACAAATATATGGCGTAAATTGCAAGGAGAATTGCCCCTTTAATGCGGTTGAGGGAGTAATTGATGCGAAGCATTATAAGCATTGCCCCAACAACAACAAACATCGCCGGGAACATGAACAGTGTCTCCTTTGTACCAAGAACCAGGGGATTAGCTATTGCAGAGGCTCCGGCTACCCAGCAGATGTTCATAATGTCTGCACCGATGATATTACCTACGGCAATAGCACCCTGTTTTTTTCGTGCGGCAACTATACAGGTCGCAACTTCCGGTATGGAGGTGCCAAATGCAACAATGGTTAATGCAATAATTGATTCCGGGATGCTAAAAGCATGTGCTATAGATGTCGCAGATACAATTATAAACTTACTGGAGAAAATAATACCGGACACGCTGAGAATAAACAGAATCGAAAGCTTCAGCATTGAAGATGCATTTCTTTGTGACAGACTTTTTTCAACATCACCCTGCAGTTTTCCCTGTGTATGTTGCCTGTATAGAAAGATAACATAACTGATAAAGAGGCATA
>CBDVBE010000042.1:0-23402 GCA_965372145.1 uncultured bacterium
GGTTCAGGGTTCAAGGTTCAAGGTTCAGGGTTCAAGGTTCAAGGTTCAGGGTTCAAGGTTCAAGGTTAAAATCTAAAATCCAAAATCTAAAATCAAAGAATGTTTACAAAACTCTAGCATCATCACAACGTTTTTTTACAGAAAAAAGTGATGTAACCTTTGAACGGGGAACCCTGAACCTGTGAACGGTTACACTATATTTACACAAAATATCCTGCTCCCTTTATAGGGGAGCCTTACGTCCAAAGGAGGTTGTATGAAACGAATGTATGAATCGGTTGTGGTCTTTGACGGTTCATTACCCGATGAAACACTCACCAAAGAACAGGAAAAAATAGAAAAATTCCTGCAAACAAACGCTGAGTTTGACAGAACTGATGTCTGGGGCAAAAAAAACCTTGCCTACGAGATTAACAAGAAGAAGAGTGGTTATTACTGCTTCTTCCTCTTTAAAGGCGATGGCGAAGTCTGTGATAAACTGCATAAGTCCTACAAGCTGAATCAAAAAATTCTACGCCATATGACTGTATTATATGAAAAGGAGCCGGAAATTTCGAGCGAAATTCTGGAACGGAGAAGACCCCATGCTGAGTACGAAGAAGGAGGAAGATAATGCGAAGAAGGTCACATAGAAAAACACATAGAAAAAGAAAAAGAATCTGTTTCTTCTGTACGAATAAAATCAACCCTAACTATAAATCAGAGGCTGTACTCAAACGATTGACAACGGAACGGGGAAAAATTGTACCGCGACGTATGACTGGAACCTGTGCAAAGCATCAAAGAAAACTTGCTACAGCGATAAAACGCGCCCGGCATATTGCTTTGCTTCCCTTTGTTTCCGAAAACATTTCATAGGTGATTGTATATTACAACAAGGAGATTCCGGAAAATGGAAATTGTATTAAAACAAGATAATGATACATTAGGCAAGGCAATGGATGTCATCACCGTCAAGGACGGGTATGCCAGAAATTTTCTTATTCCTTCGGGGATAGCTGTGCCGGCAACGGAAGGCAATAAAAAGGCTGTTGCCGAAGCAAAAAGAAATGCTCAAAAACGAGATGAAAAGAAATCCAAAGAAGCGCGGAAGCTTGCTAAAAAAATTGAAGATGTTCCGTGCACGATCCCGGTAAAAGTGAAAAAGGATGAAGAAATCTATGGTTCTGTTACTGCAAATGAAATCGCCGAATTTCTGAACCGGGAAGGGTTTACTATCGAAAAAGCAGCCGTTGAACTTGAAGAACCGATCAAACAACTTGGTGTTTATTCAGTGAAAATTAAAATGCACAGCGATGTCTATGCTAAATTAAAAGTATGGGTTGTTAACGAAGAGGCAAAGTAGTCTCATCAGATGCAACCGACGTAATACTATGCTGGCGCAGTAAGTACTCAAATACGCTTGTCTCCGTTGACAGGCTGCACGGTTCCCACTGATGAGGGAGGTGTACAATGCAATTACAAGGATGTTATGTTGCCCTGGTTACTCCTTTTGATGACCATGATGCCATCGATGAAGATGGATTACGGGCTAATATCAATTTTTTAATAGATAACGGTATTGCCGGCATTGTCCCCTGTGGAACAACGGGAGAATCCGCGACCTTATCGTGGGATGAACACAACCATGTTGTTGATATCGCACTGAATGAGGCGAACGGAAGGGTGCAGGTCATCTCCGGTGCCGGTTCAAATAATACCAAAGAGGCTATCGAAGCAGCACAGCATGCGAAAGATAACGGTGCTAATGCAATCCTGTGTATCACACCCTATTACAACAAACCGACACAGGAAGGGCTGTATCAACATTATCGTGCTATCGCAGAACATGTTGACATACCTATCGTAGTCTATAATGTCCCGGGAAGAACGGGGGTAAATCTTTTACCGGAAACACTCGAACGGCTTTGTGAATTTGATGCTGTCATAGCAGTGAAGGAAGCTAGCGGTAATTTACTGCAAATATCAGAGATTCATCGGCGGTGTGGAGACCGCCTGACTATCCTTTCGGGTGACGATGCGTTAACACTTCCCATGTTAACCTGTGGTGCAAAAGGGGTGATCTCTGTTGTCGGCAATATTCTTCCAAGAAAAATGACCGCTATGATCAAGGCATTCTTCGATCGGGAAATGGATGACGCCCTTGCTTTACACGAAGAACTTCTCCCGGTTACCAATGCTATGTTTATTGAAACAAACCCGATACCGGTGAAGACCGCAATGAACCATCTGGGACTGCATGCAGGTTCACTCCGGCTGCCACTGGTGGCGATGGGCGAAAGCAATAAGCAACATCTTATCAACATTCTTCAGTCAAATAATATTAAACCTATCACCTCAAAGGCTCTTTAGCACAATATGGCAGTTAATGTAATTATACACGGTGCGCTCGGGCGAATGGGCAAAGAGATTGCCCGTATCGTCTTTGCTGATGCTGAAATCACCTGTGTGGGTGCATTGGAATTTCCCCAACACCCCGCGATGGGTACTGATATCGGCGACCATCTCGGCATTGGAAAAACCGGCGTTGAATTATGTTCTTCCCTGCATGACATTTCCCAACAGCGAGCGGTAATTATCGACTTCACCACCCCGGCTGCAACACAACTATTGCTTAATGAAATAAAAGGGAACGATGCCCGTATTGTTATTGGAACAACCGGTTTTACTGAAAAAGACATGGCCTTGATGAAGGACGTCTCAAAAAACAATGCTGTTCTTTTCAGCCCGAATATGAGTCTTGGTGTCAATTTCCTCTTTTACTTAACACAGATCGCAGCAGAGAAGCTTGGCAGCAACTTTGATATTGAGGTAATAGAGACTCACCATCGATTTAAAAAAGATGCCCCGAGCGGCACGGCAAAGCGGCTGGGTGAAATTGCAGCTGCGGCTCTCGGTTGTTCATATGCCGATGCAATCAAACATGGGAGAAGCGGTATGACCGGTGAACGTTCTGCCAAAGAGGTCGGTATGCATGCAGTACGTGGTGGTGACATTGTGGGAGAACATTCTGTCCTGTTTGCCGGTATTGGTGAACGACTTGAACTAAAACACTACGCACACAGCAGAGCGAACTTTGCCCAGGGAGCGGTAACCGCTGCCAAGTGGCTTGATTCTAAGAAACAGGGGCTTTATTCGATGCGTGATATTTTAGATTTTTAATACACGGCATATACTTATTCGCAGGGATTATAATCTTATGCGGTCGATACTGGTATCTTCCTTATTTCTTATTCTGTCTACCTGTTTTTCTCTGTCCGCACAGGACAGTTCTGCTTCCGTTCCAGAGGCAGAAACCTCCTCATCCTCAAAAACAGGACAGAACACAGCACCCGAAAGAAAGGAAAAGGCCGAAACACCTGATGAAGAAACCATTCCTGCAGCAGAAACAGAAACAACCGATGATATAAAAGAGGCTTCCAAAGAAACTGAAACAGTGGAAGTGCCGGATGACAATACCATTGCCGATGAAACGGCTGAAACAGAAACTGCTGTTGATGACACAAATGAGACTCAGGCAGCAGCTGAAAAAGAACAACCTGTTGAAGCTGTCAGTGATATGGATATTGTTGTGGAGGAGGACGAAGACCTTCTTCTGGTTGATGAAGAGGAAGAAGATCTTTTTATTACGGATGGGGGGGAAGAAAACCTCCTCGCCGAAGAAAAAAAGGATACTGTCCGGAAAGACACTGTCTCTGCTCAAGAAAAACCTTCTGTTGAAACACAAGCACAAACTCCCGAAGAACCGGTTGGAGAGTCGGATGACGAGATACAGGAGAAGGAAACAATCATCGGTGAAACAGGGGAGGTGACGGAACAGGGGCTGGAAGAGGTTGAGGTATCAGAAGTAGAGGAAAAGCCGGTTGTTGTAGAAAAAACACGCTCGATCGATTTTGCAAAGAGCCTGAAGGAGTATCGATCACCGAAAAGAGCCATGTTTATGTCGCTTCTCTTACCCGGTCTTGGCCAGGCGTATACAAAAAGATACTGGAAAACAGCCCTCTTCGGTGTAATTGAAGCTGCCATTATCGGATTTTCCGTTAAATATGCTATTGACGGAAGGGACAAAAAAGAAGAGGCTCGCGACTTTGCTGATATGTGGTATAATCCAAACAAATTTTTTCAGTTTTACGAGGACTTCGCCCAATACACCGAACCGGAATCAATAAATGTTGACGACGATTTAACTTTTATTTTCGGTGAAACCCTTGAACAATTTAAAGCAAAGTATACTGATATTAAAAATAAAAGCCATGACTATAAATACCGTCAGGATTATGACCGCGATATCGGGACAAATCCGTTTGTGCAGGGCTGGGAGGATTGTGAACTTCACTTTGATCCTTCAAGCGGTTATACCCTTGACAGCGCAGCCTATGCGTATCACTATACGTACTATACCTCCGATACCTTATGGATAGTTAATATGACTTCCAAAAATGGAGTGGACACTCTTCAATCCGGTATTTTTGGCTATTCTGCAAAACAAGGCAAATACAATGATATGATGAGCAGATCAAACCACCTGTATACTATCTCCGGAAATATTATATTCCTTCTTCTGGCAAATCATATTATATCAGCCGTGGATGCCTTCATCTCAGCACGGGTATATAACGGAAAACTTCTTAATAAAAAGAGTTTCTGGCAACATATCAACCTTGACCAGCAGATTGCGTTTACTGAAAAAGGTATAGAATCCAGATACGGTATACGGGTACGATTTTGAAAATCACCAGTGCACTATTTTTTCTTACTGTGATCATCATGAGCGGGATGGTTCCGTCCTTTGCGCAGGTGGTTGTTGAAGAGACCATTACAACAGACACGGTTGATATCTTTGCACAGAGGGAAGAGTCGTCCCGGCAGAAAAAATCACCCCGCCTTGCAATGTTCAGCACCCTTCTCCTGCCCGGGCTCGGCCACCAATACCTTGGGAAAAATGAACGGGCTTTTACTTATTTTGCCACCGAAGCTCTCCTTATTTTCGGTATAGTTTTTACTGAAAGCTATTCAAAAAAAATATATAGAAATTCACGAAGCTATGCCTGGCGGTATGCAGATACAAAGTGTACCAAAAATATGGAAAATGAATACTGGAAAATTATCGGGAATAAATTTTTCTTAAGTTCCGATGAATATAACAACGTAATGGAATTGAATGCAGAATACGATGAGAAATATGTAAATCCAAATGAAACCTGGTACTGGGAACATGAAGAATATCAGGAGCATTACCGTGAAATGCGAAAAACGGGAACCCGGTTTCACATCATTTCCTCATTCTTCCTTGGCGGCATGATTCTCAACCGTGCAATCTCTTTTATTGACGTTCGTATTGCATCAAAGAGCGAAACCGTGCGGGGACAACGCTCCAGGGTTGATGTGCAACCGCACTACTCCTATACCGATAAGGAAATCGGTGTCTCCGTTTCCACCTCTTTCTGACACCTGATTTTATTACCGATCCCAAAATTTTAACTTCCGAATTTACTTGTACACTAAATAATTGTATGTTATTTTTAGAGTATACTATATATTGTATAATTCATGCTTTTATTGTATTATTTATTTAAACAATCTAAAATCTGTAAACAGTTTTCATCATCATGTATTAAGGTAAAAGGGGTTTACCTCTATGAAATGTCCTTTTTGCGGATACGAGCAGGATAAAGTTGTCGATTCACGTTCCAGTAAGGAGGGGCGTGCTGTAAGACGCCGGCGCGAATGTTTAAAGTGCGGCGACCGGTTTACTACCTATGAATATATTGAAAACTTCCCTTTAACGGTGGTCAAAAACGACCAGCGAAGAGAGCCCTATGATCGTCAAAAACTGCTTCTGGGAATTTTATCGGCCTGTAAGAAAAGGCCTATCAGCATGAAAAAAATCGAAAGTATCGTTGACAGAATAGAGGATGAAATTGATAAATTGTCCAAATCTGAAATTGACTCACTGGAAATAGGCCAGTTGGTTATGAATGAGTTGCAGAAACTCGACGATGTTGCCTATGTACGCTTTGCATCCGTATACAGAAAATTCAAAGACCCGGATGACTTTGTCTCTGAAGTAAAAGGGCTTGATTCAAAAATTGGTCAACGGTAGCAGAAAAAGGCGATGTAACCTTTGAACGGGGAATCTTTTAACCCTTAAACGACTGGTAGGAAATTTATAGGAACAATAGAAAATTTATTTTCATTGTGACTTATCCTTTAGGGCATTTCCACCAGGAGTTATCCCCCTGTGGGAGAACCTGTGAACCGTTACAATATTTTATCCGCAGGGTATAATACTTCCGGAAGGATCTGCTGGCTCAAAAAAATCCTGTTTAAAATAAAAGAACCCCTGCTCGTCATCTGTATAGTAATCAATGATCTCTTCCGAAAAAAACGTTTTCAGTGCAGATTCCTTATCACTACTTTCGACAATCCGGTGTTTCAACGGGATTTTTTCCGCTGGTGTAACAAAGACAATTGAATATTTTGGCATTATATGGTTCTCCAGCAATGACTGTGTAAATAATCACCGACAACAATAACGGGGAAAAAATAGATTTTGACAATACTGAAAAACACGAAAATTTATGAAATATCGATATTACCATATAAATGTAAGGTAACTATTTTATGAAAAAAAGTGTATATATGTTCATGACAGTGTTTGCTGTCTGCATGATGCTCAATGCGCAATCATTTCAAACGCAGGTTGAACAACTGATCCGCGACAGTAATTATGCAGATGAAACCGTGGGTGTCCTTATCAAGGAAGTCGGTATTGATTCTCTGCTCGTTGGTCTGAATCATGACTCTTTATTCAATCCGGCCTCTGTTATGAAGCTGATAACCGGTGCCGCAGCTTTAGATATGCTCGGTATTCAGTACACGTTTAAAACGGATGTGTTTATCGACAGTTCGTTTGACCGTGATTCCGGCGTGGTTTTGGGTAACCTGTATATCAGGGGTGGTGGCGATCCCGGTTTTCTCGCTGAACGGATGTGGCTCTTTGTCCAGCACCTTACCCACTGCGGTATTAAAAAAATAAAGGGCGATTGTATCCTCGACGACTCCTACTTTGACAGCGACATTAACGGTCCCGGATTTGGTGAAGATAAATCAAGCCGTGCGTATGATGCTCCCATAGCAGCCCTGTCAGCAAATTTTAATACGGTCGCGGTACATGTTGCTCCGGCAAATACCGTTGGCGCGCCAATCCATATTACCCAATTCCCACGAATGAAGGGTGTGAAAATAATAGCCACAGCCAAGACTTCGCCTGAGGGTACATCCTCCGGATTACAGGTAAAAACTGAGATGATGGATGGTAAAACCGCTATACTGGTATTTGGTGATATGGCGCTTAACGAAAAACCACGTTATATTTTCAGAAAGGTATGGAATACCTGGGAAAGCTTCGGCTGGATATGCCAGGGGCTCTTTGAGGAATGCGGAATCCAATTCAACGGCTCTGTCCGTCATGAAAAAATTCCTGATACCTTGAAATCAAAAGAACCATTTTATTCCTTCTCATCACAACCTTTACCGATATTTGTATTCAATATGTTCAAGTACTCAAGCAACTTTGCTGCTGAGATGGTCTTTAAAACGGTTGCTTCAGAATTTGATTCTATCCCCGGCTCATGGCTCAGCGGGTCTCGCGTTATTTCTCAATGGTGGAAGAAAAAAAAATTCCTGCGGTATAAAGCAAAATCATCCCCGGTGGTAAAGAATGGCTCGGGTATGGGTGGCGGCAACCGGGTAAGTCCGCGCCACATTATCAATCTTCTTGAATATGTCTGGTTTAAGAAAACCTATGCTCCGGAATTTATCTCTGCGCTCTCCGTTGCGGGGGTTGACGGAACACTGGAGAGCAGATTTAAAAACTCACCCCTTAAAGGTATCATCCGTGCAAAAACCGGAACGTTGAACAGTAGGGGGGTGAGTAACCTTGCCGGATATGTGCAGCTTCCCCGAAAAACCTATGTTTTTGCAATACTGGTTACCAATAAAAAGAAATCGCAATACTCACACTGGGTATTACAGCAAAAAATTCTGGAAACCGTTATCACGCGGCCAAAAGCGAAACGGAAAAAGGCCAAAAAACAGTAATACCGCTTTTCAGCCTTTTGAAATAATCTTACTTGAGAATGATTTTAGTAGCGGGTTCCTTCAATCAACCGGCCTTTCTCATAGGTTGCTTTTGCAGCCAACCTTCCATTTTCGTACCATTCCTGTTTCAGCCCTTCAACATTTCCATCTTTATAAGTACATTCCGTTTCCTTTTTACCATTCTCATGAAATGTAATACAGAGCCCGCTGAGAACATTCGATTCGTAGTTGTCTTCCCTTTTCTGGTTACCGTTCTCCCACCACTCTTTATAAATACCCTGCCGGTTGCCATTAACATAGGTAATTAATTTTTTATTCTTTCCATCAGGGAAATAGTGAATCTCCTCACCATTTTTATCACCATCTTTATACGGTGTCACCGATGCTTTCGTGCCGTCCTCATAATAGGTCATTGCCGTACCTTCCGGAGCACCATTGCCATAGTTGGCCTCGCTTTTTATCCGGCCGTTTTCATACCAGGTCATTTCCTTGCCATGTTTCATCTCCTGCTTTGTCTTTTTGTCCTGGATATACCGACTCTCTTTGTATTTATTCCCATTACTATGGTAGATAACCGTCAGACTATCAGGCTTGCCATTCTTCATGAATTGATCTGATTTAACTTTTCCGTCTACTCCGTACAGGATAATCCGCCGTGGATCCGATCTTCGGCCATAATGATATATCTCTTTCTTTTTTGCACCATTGGGATGCGTTTCTGTGACATCGACTTTAAGTTCTTTTGCACAGCTACAAAGGTATACGGCAATACAGAGAGCACCAATAATTAACTTGTACATACATACTCCTTTCGTCTAGATGGGAAATTCACATTACTAGTAACATATAAACAAGTCGTTTGGGTTGTCAAATACTATAATGAGTTTTTTAAAAAAGGGTTCAGAGGTTCAAGGTTCGGTATACGTTAAAAGTTTGGAGTTTGCGAGTTTGGAGTTTGGAGTTTGCGAGTTTAAAGTTAAAGAAAAACTGTAAACGCACGGACACAACTGCCAACTGAAAACAAACAACTGATAACTGAAGCTCCCGCGGAGTAATACCTGAGACACAAACGCTTGTTTTTATCATTTCATACAGTATATTAAGACAGAAATTATTTCTAAGGTACTAAAAACAAAACACCTCTATGAAATTCAGACCATGCATTGATTTACACAAAGGGAAAGTTAAGCAGATTGTCGGAAGTACTTTCTCGGACAGCAGTGACAAAGAACTGGTCACTAATTTTGAGACTGAACAATCTTCCGCCTATTTTGCCCAACGCTATAACAGGGACAACCTTCCGGGCGGCCATGTCATTATGCTCGGGCCGGGCAATGAAGCTGCGGCGAAAAATGCCCTTTCCGCATATCCCCAGGGCCTTCACGTTGGCGGCGGTATAACACCGAACAATGCACCGGACTTCTTACAGGCAGGTGCATCCCACGTTATTGTCACCTCATACGTATTTAAAAATGGGTCAGTCTACTGGGAAAACCTGTCCAGGCTTCTTGACAGTATCGGCAAAGAACATCTTGTGCTTGATCTCAGTTGTAAAAGGAAGGATGACCGCTACTATATCGTCACCGACCGGTGGCAAAACTTTACTAACGTTACTATTTCAGAGAAGACTCTTGAACACTTTTCAACCTACTGCGATGAATTTCTTGTCCATGCTGCTGATATCGAAGGAAAACAGGAGGGCGTCGACCTCTCTCTCGTCAAACTCCTGAGTGAAACCTCACCGCTGCCAATCACCTATGCCGGCGGGATTCGATCCCTCGATGACCTTGATAAAATCCTTTTCGCAGGAAATGGAAAGATTGACGCTACGGTCGGCAGCGCGCTGGATATTTTTGGCGGGCATTTAAAATATGAGGATGTTGTGGCGTGGCACCGTAATAGTAATAAGCAGAACCAATAGTTAAATTGATTTGATCTTGACCGTTTTGATATTATTTTTAAACTTTACTTTACCCCGAAAAACACCCACTTTAACCTTTTAAGGAGGTTTTTTATGAGGCTTTTTCGCAACCTTTTAATTACATGTGCCCTTGGCGTATTCTTTCTCGGCTGTGAACCTTTTCTTCTGTATGAGGAACAGGTCCCGGAATTCAAGGCCCCTGCCGATAAAGCATTGTGTGTCGTGTACCGGCCCTCAGGAATGTATAACCAGGTGGCAAAGATTTACTGTGACAAAAAGTTTATTACCGGTACGACAGGAAATACCATTACCTCATTTGAGGTCGAACCGGGTGAGCATCTTATTTTAGCGAAGATTGACATTATGGCGAAGGTTAAATTCAATTTTGAAGCCGGTAAAATTTACTATATTGCCCAGGTGGCATTCCCGATTCCCATCGGGATAACAACCCTAATCAGCAACACCCTTTCTCCCCGCACGTGTGCAGATGCTGCGGAAAAACTTGAATCAGAAAAGGGTAAGCTTAAGTATACTAAATTCAACCCCAATTATGGCGAGGTTGAAGACCTGGATGAAGATGATTATCAGGAGGAAATTGAAGATTATAAAGAATGGCAGGAAAAAGAACCGGAAGATGCAAAGAAAGAATCTGAATATCAAGGCTGTTAAAACGTTTCTTCCAGTATAAAAAAAAGGAGAGTTGTTTTTTAATAACTCTCCTTTTTTTATTCACGGCAAATGCAATTACTCCGTTCACGGCTTCCATGTCGCGCTATCAGGCATCCACAGATCGTTCCTGCGCCGCCTGAGGTTCCACGGATGCTTCCAGTTAAAGAAGTAGAACGACTTCGGTTTGACAAGCGGCACATCACGGGCAATTAAAGCTTCACGTACCGGTGTACCATCAGGCCAGGTTCCCATGAAACGCTGCACTTCAGAGCCGTGGCCAAAGGCGATCTCCTTTGCCGCAGGCGTGCCGTTGAACGTATAATCCACCAGCGCATCAATGTACCGGTATACACCATAAAAGTCCAGTGCGTCTACTGTTTCCCGGCCTGCCTCAAAGTTTGTGGGTGCAGCGTGGTCAGCAACGATTCTGCATCCGGTGGACGCATTCGTATCACTGAACAAAATGATAAACTCCTTCCCGGACTCCGGTATGCCAATCGTCTCGTAAATGTCTTTTGCCATACGGTGATCATTGCAGTCATCCTCCGCAAACACCTCCATGATCAACTTCACCTGCTTCGGAAACTGCTGAAGCTGCTCCTGGCTGATCTCAAACACATAGTGCGGTGCCATGATGTACATGAACACCCCAGCTTCTCCCCATGTTCGCTTGATTATAAAGCGCCTTGTCAGGTAGGGAATTGCCGAAGCGCCAAAGGAGTGCCCCATGAAACCGATTCTTGTTGTGTCAACATACTCCCCGAAATATCCGGCTGCTTCAATACAACTCCTGAACATGCGCCTGTAGGTCCAGGCTTGAAACGGAAAGGATTTAAGTCGATACCTGATAAGGGCCACGCATAATCCGCGGCTTGCCATGTGCCGAAGCAGCTTCTCATATGAACGCAACTCACTCTCACCCATACCATGAAAGAAAAAAACTACCGGCATACGAACAGACACTGTTTCCGGGCGGAACAGGTACATGGTGCTGTGCCGAAACAGTTTCGGTTTCTTATGTACTATACTAATCGGATTGATGCTGTCTGAGCCATACCCGGAAGGAATAGGTGGAAAGATACTATTACAGGAACTATCGCTCTTTTCCGCTTCTACCCCTGGGGGAAGGGATAGTATTGCGAGAATTAAAGTATATAAAAAAAGACGTCTGTTTTGAGGTATTAATCTCATTAGTATTCTTTTAACGAGACACATTTTTCTGCGGCTGATACTTCTCTTCCTTGCGAAGAATCCTGTTTAATTTTTTATCCAGCGACCACACAAAGGCATGCGATTCTCGTGAGGCAACGAGAATTGCGCTATCAATAAAACCTAGTCCTTTATCAACCCAATGATGAATTGAAGAATCTATTCCCGCTTTAATAAATAATTCATCCTCAGATATTTTCGGTAGATTTTCCCAGAATTCTTTAATGATAGTCCGTTCTCTCGAATTTTTCGCACCCTGAAGAAGTTCGCCAAATACGGGACTTACTGCTAAGGCATCATTCTTATCGAGAAGGTCTGAAACCTGTTCGAAGAACGGTGCGTTTCCTTTAAAAAATTCGATCCAGACTGACGTGTCGATGATTACCATTTACGTTCTATTGAGTTTTCTTATTGATTCAGCGGAAAAACCGCTGGTGAACTGGAGAGGCGCTTTTTTCACTTTCGTGCGGAGTGTCCGTAGTTTCTGAATACGCGTCCACTCTCGCAGCGCAGTTATAAGGGATTCGGTAAGATTTTTACCAGACGCGAGCTCTTTAACCTCTTTGACTAACTCATCGGGAATAAGGGCGGTTACTTTCATACTCTATAGTATACGATATGGTATCGTATGGTGCAACTGACAACTAATGTTTTATAATAAAACAACAAATAATTCAGCAGGCTAAAAATCCTTAACAACTATGTGAAACAGATTTTATAGCTATTTGTCCCTCTCGACAAACCCCACAGCCTCACCCATAATCCCAACCCCTTCCCTTATAAATAGGGGAAGGGCTGGGGATGGGGTTAATCCCAAGCTCTCATTTTTTCGTGCAACTCCAAAAACCGCGGGATTTCCTTTTCAAAATTTTCAAGACTGATGCTGTTCGCGCTGTCACACAACGCATTATCCGGATCAGGGTGCACTTCAAAAAAGAGGCCGTTTACCTTCTGGCAGATGGCGGCACGGGCAAGGGGTATTGCCAGCTCACGGTTTCCCGATGAGACGCCATCATCGCCACCAGGCTGCTGTACACTATGCGTAGCATCAAATATGACCGGCACACCCCATTGCTTAAGAGTATGAATACCGGCAAAATCAACGACCAGCCTGTTATAACCAAAGAAAGTGCCTCGTTCTGTAAGGAGACATCTACCGCCGGCCTTATCAAGCGCAAAACGCATATCCTGCGGCGCCATAAACTGGCCCTTTTTAATATTCACATACCTGCCTGTCGCCCCGGCAGCAGCAAGGAGGTCGGTCTGCCTGCAGAGAAATGCGGGAATCTGAATAATATCCGCGACCTCGGCAACCGGTGCTGCCTGTTCCGGCACATGGATATCTGTAAGAACCGGCAGGCCCGTTTGGTTTTTGACTTTCAGGAGGATCTTCAATCCCTCTTCCAATCCCGGCCCTCTGAATGATCCTTCTGATGTTCTGTTTGCCTTATCATACGATGCTTTGAAAATGATAGATACATTATGTGTTCGCGCTAATTGTGAAAGTTTCTCAGCGATTGTTACACAAAGTTCTTCAGTTTCGATAACACATGGCCCGGCTATAAAAAACAGCCTCCCATCCTGTGTAAAAATGTCCATGTCAACCTCTCCTCGGCAGGTGAAAAAAACTGTTTGTTGTGTATCTTTATATATTGACTGATTTAATGCAGCCAACATATATTTTCATACCTTTTTAAATATAATTGTATGTCATCGCATACACAGATTCAATAATCCAGAAAAAAAATTACTATACTATTTACTTTTTTATGTGGAGGGTTTCATGGCTATAAAAATTGGCATTAACGGATTTGGCAGAATCGGAAGAAACGTTTTCAGAATCATGTGTGAAAACGGCGATGATTTTGAGCTTGTCGGTATTAACGATCTTATTGATATCAAGCTGATGGCTCATTTACTGAAATATGATTCTGTTAACGGAAAGTTTAAGGGAACCGTTGGTTCTGATGATAACGGGCTTATTGTTAATGGAAAAAACATTCCGGTTACCTCAGAGAAAGATCCTGCAAACCTGCCCTGGAAAGAGAAAGACGTTGATATAGTACTTGAATCTACGGGTGTTTTCCGTTCACGAGACGGTATTCAGAAACATTTGGATGCAGGTGCAAAGAAGGTGCTTCTTTCGGTTCCTTCAAAAAGTCCTGATGATGTAGATGCTACTATTGTTTGCGGCGTAAATGACGATACCCTGAGCAATGACGCAAAGATAGTTTCAAATGCATCCTGTACGACAAATTCACTTGCACCAATGGTAAAGGTTCTTAACGATGCTTTTGGTGTTGTGAATGGTCTTATGACAACGATACATTCATACACAAGTGATCAGAGCATTGTTGATTTACCTCATAAGGATTTTCGCAGGGCACGGGCTGCTGCTGCAAATATAATACCGACAACAACAGGCGCAGCAAAGGCTATCGGGCTTGTTATACCGGAGCTTGCGGGAAAACTTCACGGCTGTGCCCTGCGCGTTCCCACTCTGTGCGGTTCAATTACAGACCTTGTGTGTAAACTCAAAAAACCTGCTTCTGTTGAAGAGGTCAATGCTGCATTCAAAGAGGCTTCCCAGGGAGAGATGGGTTATCAACTCGCTTATACGGAAGATCCGATTGTATTAAGCGATATTGTCGGAGATTCACATGGTTCTATAATTGACGGCGGCGCTACAATGGGTATCGGTGACGACATGGTCAAAACCCTGTCATGGTATGATAATGAATGGGCTTATTCATGCCGCTGTGTTGACCTGTTTAGAATGATGGCTCAATAGAATCTGCTGAAAATATAAAAACAGCCGTGTTTCTCTTGAAAGGGGAGCACGGCACTTTTCTATCTCACAGGCATATACTATATATAAAACCACGGGAACTGTTATGAGTGACAAACTCTTTATTGAAGATCTGGATGTACAGGGAACACGAGTCCTTGTCCGTGTTGATTTTAATGTACCGCTTGATGAAAACCGGAATATTACCAGTGACAAGCGCATTGTAGCATCATTACCAACGATCACCTATCTCTCTGACAAGGGTGCAAAGGTTATCCTGATGTCTCACCTTGGTCGTCCCAAGGGTGAACGAAAACCGGAAATGAGCCTTAAACCGGTCGCCGATGATCTTAAAAACCGCCTCGGTGACAAGGTTTCATTTATAGAAGACTGCATCGGTGAACAGGTTGAAGCCGCTGTTGCAGGTATGAACGAAGGTGACATTCTGCTGCTTGAGAATCTGCGCTTTTACAACGAAGAGACAAAAAACAATCCTGAGTTTGCTCAGAAGCTCGCGTCTCTTGCTGATGTGTATGTTAATGATGCTTTTGGTACAGCCCATCGTGCGCATGCCTCTACCGAAGGTGTCACGCAGCACATCGATCAATGCGCAGCCGGTTATTTGATCAGGAAGGAACTTGATTTCCTTGGCAAAACCCTGGAAAATCCGAAAAAACCGTTTGTTGCCATTCTTGGCGGCGCAAAAATATCCGGGAAAATAGATGTTATTACCAACCTTATCGGCAAAGTAGATACGTTGATTATCGGCGGCGGCATGGCCTATACCTTTTTTAAAGCACAGGGGCTTGAAATAGGAAAATCTCTGTTGGAAGAAGACAAGATCCCTCTGGCCAACCGGATTATACAGGATGCGGAAGCAAAAGGAACCAGACTGCTTCTTCCGGTTGATTGTGTATGCGGCGCTGAATTCTCAAATGATACTGAGAGAAAGACCGTTGCAAAGGATAGTATACCTGCGGATATGGAAGCTATGGATATCGGTCCGGAAACGGTGAATCTCTTTTCTGAGGCGCTTGCTTCAGCAAAAACCATTGTCTGGAACGGCCCTATGGGTGTGTTTGAGTTCAGTAACTTCGCGAATGGAACAAATAGAATCGCAGAGGTTCTGGCAGAATGTACTGACAGAGGTGCAAAAACTATTATCGGTGGTGGTGACAGTGCGTCAGCTATTGCAAAGGCTGACCTCAGCAGCAGAATGAGTCATATTTCGACCGGTGGCGGCGCATCACTTGAGTATCTGGAAGGAAAAACACTGCCTGGTATTGCCGCACTGACTGACAAACAGTGAGTTAAACGGAAGGGTTGGTGTATACACTTCCGTTTTTACTCAATGTTGTCCAGTGGTGAGGACAAATAATTGTACCTAAAGTTTTAAACAAAGCATGCAATAAACTATTTTTGTAAACCTGAAATCAGCCTATTAAGGAGCCACAACAATAATGGCGCGTAAAAAATTTATTGCCGGAAACTGGAAAATGAATACGACCTGTGATGAAGCGGTTACGCTTGCACAGGGTGTTGTAGAAAAAGTTGGATCAAATACAGACGTGGATGTCGCTGTTTGCCCTCCCTGTGTGAATCTTACAGCCGTATACAATGTTATTAAGGATTCAAATGTCAAACTCGGTGCACAGGATGTTCACTGGGAAGCAAAGGGTGCCTATACCGGAAAAATCAGTTGTGATATGCTGAAACAGGTCGGCGTTACCTATGTCATTATCGGTCACTCAGAACAACGTGCCTACTTTAATGAGACCGATGAAACGGTGAATAAAAAGATCAAAGCTGTATTAGCAGCCGATCTGCTTCCGATAGTCTGCATTGGTGAAACACTCGATGAACGTAAAAGCGGCCGGATGGAGGCGGTCGTAGAAACCCAGACACGCGGTGCTTTCGTAGATATTTCAAAAGAAGATGCACTCAAGTGCACAATCGCCTACGAACCGGTCTGGGCAATCGGTACTGGTGAAACGGCAACCCCGGAGCAGGCTAATGAAGCGCATGTCTTTGTGCGTAAAATTCTTGCGGATATTTATGATGAAGATACCGCACAGGCAATCCGTATTCAATACGGCGGCAGCATGAAACCGGAAAATGCAAAAGAGCTGCTTGAACAGTCTGATGTTGACGGCGGCCTTATCGGCGGCGCAGCACTCAAACCTGATGCTTTTGCGGGGATTGTAGTTCCGAACTAAGTTATTTTTATTAAACAAAGAAGGTGCTATGTTATTCGGTATTTTTGTAGTCATTTTTCTTATTGTCTGCCTGTTTCTGATACTGTTAGTACTTATTCAGTCAGACAAGGGCGGCGGTATTTCCGGTTCGATCGGCGGCGGTCTTTCCGGAGCGAGTACCCTGCTAGGTGCGCAGGATACTGCAAATATCCTGACACGGGGGACCACCATCTTTGCAATTTCATACATGGTTCTCTGTATCTTTCTCTCCCTTGTTCTTTCACGGACCGCTGTATCACAGGGAAAATCAGATCTGAAAAAGCGAGCTGAAACAGAATCATACGCTCCGGCCTCAGTTCTGCAAGATGGTGGTTTACCGTTGACAGAAGATGCTAAAGGGGTTGAAGCACCGGCACAGGGGAAAGAGTTACCGGTTCTGCCCATTGAAGAGTAAAAAATATTTTTAAAGCAGATACCCAATTGCGGTCGTGGTGGAATTGGTAGACACGCAAGGTTAAGGACCTTGTGGGGGCATTCTCCGTGCCAGTTCAAGTCTGGCCGACCGCATTAAAAAAAGCCATCGGATTTCCGGTGGTTTTTTTGCTTTTTCAATAATTAAAAAACTATAGCAGTAAAGGCAACGATCCCAAAGTACAGTTTGTTATTAATATATTCGTAACCGTTCACAGGTTACATCGCCTTTTTCTGTGAAAAATCGTTATGATGTCGTTTTAGTTTGTAAATAATCTTTGATTTTGGATTTTGGATTTTTTCAATCCCCAATCCGCATTCCACAATCCGCAATCATACAATTTTGGATTTAAACCCGGAACCCAGAACCTTTGAACTCGCGAACGGTTACGTTTCATGTTTTCCCCAATTTCCAATTTCAAGCCGTGAACGGCTACATATATTCTTCAGTTTTAATTCCTATCAAGCTTCTTCCAAGATTGGCCTGAAAGGCCTTAAGGTACATCTTTTTTTATCTGTTTATCTTTGATATATAACCGGAATCTACATTTATAAACAATAAATACCTTGTACACCTTTGCCAATCAAGTAAAATTAACAAGATAGAATATTATTTAACCCAAAAAATCGATAGTATGCATACACTGGAATTATTATATAGAATCTGACGAAATCCCTGAATAGTTATTCTGTTGATATATTCAAATCCAAAATATCCCCATCCTGCAGTACATGGTCCCGGTGTACCATCTGGCTATCGAACACATCCTTTTTCCAATATCTACTTTGCTATTCCACACCCCGCCCAACATCATTTTCAGCATTTTTATCATTTTTAAAATAGGGTATAGCCGTTTTTGCAGGAACCAGGAATTCACAATTCCGACTATGAATATTTACGTTCCTGTCACTGGTTTTTACACCACCCATCTCTCCTGATGTACTCAATAATGATACACTCTGGCTTTGAGTAAAAGGTAAGGTGAAATGTGTTCCTTGTATCCAGTAAGTATACAATGTGGTGTTATCCCAATATGCTCTAACCTCGGTGTCGGTGAACGCTTTGTAATAGCCGGTTCTGTATTTAACACTATCCGGCGGTATTACAATATTATCCACGGTTTCATTCGAAGTACCATAATTAACATGGAAGGGATTAAGGTCTACTGTTCCTCCGTTTCGGATGTAAATAAAAAAGAAATCCTCGTTCACCACTAAGTTATACGTTTTTGAACTGAGGCCTGAAACATCATGGGTAAAATTCCATACTATTTTTTCACCTACCTGGGTCCCTGAAGTCGTTTTGCCGGAAGTTTCTGCAGAATAGGTGAACGAACCGGGATTGCTTGGATAGTTTATTGTAATACTGTCCTGTAGTCCGATAGTGTATGATCCTTGTCCTACAACCGTTATGGCAATGTCAGTGAAAACCTTGTTTCTAAATCTTAAATAAAAAGTACTTTGCACTGACATTGTGATAAACACGGTTGCAGAACCTCCATTGGAGGATATTCTCACTTCACCGGAATAGTCACCATTTAAAAACCCGCTTCGATCCACCGAAACTGTTACATATTCGTTTGTATTTGCTGCTGTATTACCCTGTGAGGGTGAAACACTTTTTATCCATCCCCCTCCACTATTTGTTATTGTAGTAGTTGACCAATTCAGCATACATCCACCGGTGTTGGTAATTCTAAAATTCAACATTTCCGTTGTTGCTCCAAATTGCAGTGATTCTGTATTCACACTAAGTTTCGGAGGAGGTGGCGTTGATTGAGTGACAAAGGTACCAGTCTGTACCACACTGTCTCCATACAGATCCCGGGCATGAAGTCTCCAGTGGTATGTTGCACAGGTGTCAATTTTCGAAACTGTACAAAGGGTATCATTCCCGCAAAAAACCTCTTCCAGGTTCACCGCCTCTTTATTGAGGCATAACGTATAGGTCAACGTATCAACCGAACCGTCAGGGTCATTACCGGAGAAATGTAATTCAACACTGCCATTACATACACTCTGGTTAAAATCAACCCAGGAAGCTGTTCCTCCATTTGACGGCTTCACCATAAAAACTGAAGAGGGAACACGATTAAATCGCAGGGTAAAAGTATCGGTGCTGATATTGTGGTCATCATCACGCGCACCCCATACCACGGTGAAACCTCCCCCCTCCGGTTGTGAAAAGTAATACTGTGCCGCATCAGTACTGTCGTCCCAGCCGTCTGCATTCTTGTCCCAGTAATATTTTTCAATGGTACCATTGGAATTGGTATCAATTGCGGTCACGTGTATAGTGACCGTATCTCTTTGAGAAACAATCGTATCATTAACCGGTGTAATCAGGGGGGCGTCAAGGGTAACAGTAATCGTCGTGGTATCGGCATCAGAAACCAGGCCATCGTTATCAATTACCTTTACCGATACAGACATTACACCGCTGTTTGGAAAGGCAGCGTTAATGAAATTATCACTTGTGGTGTTATCAAAATTCACGCCATCAAGAGCCCAGAGGTATTTCTCTATTGTGCCATTTTTATCACTACCCTGTGCGGTAATTTGAATCGTATCATTTATAGATATCGCCCTATCATCCATTGCAGTAACTGTTGGTGGGTAATAATCAATCCCATTCGGGTCCAGTGGGTTGTCCCATTCTTTACTCTCATCATGCACCGCGCAGAATACGAACAGGGAACCTAGAATACATCCCATAACTTTTCTCATTTTTACACATCCTTTTTTACATCGTGATGTTTTCCAAACAGCATCTTAGAAAAAAATAGACAAACCGAAGCCAATGCCCCATGCACCTGCGACACCGATTGATATATTTCTCAAGAGCATAAATACATCAGCTTCATCCCTTGCATCATTGTACCTGTCTTTATACTTATTAAACTGGCTATCTGCCTCATCATATTCTTCTGCAGCAATTCTGTACTCCTGCACCCTATCATCGGCTATTTTATTAAACATAAGAGCAGCTCCGCCACAGCCTGCCGCCAGTATGCCGAAAGTAATGCGCCGGATATTCTGCCTCCTCTTTTTATGACCTTTAGTAAATTGCTCTACAGAATCAAGATATGCTCTTGTATGTTCAAGTTTGAAATCTCTGGTACATGTTTCACCCTTTACAATTGAGATATTTTCCACAATATCCTTATAACCTTCTAACAGCAGTTTCAGCCTGTATTTCCCCGGCTTCTGTTTCATGTTTTTGTAGGGAGTTGTTCCTGTACTCTCATCATTTAATACGAGGGAAGCACTTTCCGGAGTACTTGTAACACACAGGCTGCCAAAGATGGAGGTAAGTTTTCTCTCAATGACCTTCTTTTCTCCTACTGAAAGATTCAAGGTCGTTTCGAAAATATCATAGCCCGGAACTTCAACCTTAACCTGTACTGTGCCTGGAGGAACTTCGAATGATTCTATAACTCCTTTACCTGCACTTTTTCCATTAATAAGAATGGGTGCCGTTTTTATGTTGGTTTTAACTGTCACATATGCCGCTTCTCTAAGCTGCAAAGAAATGTTCTTTGTTTCCCCTTTTGTTATTACAATTTTATTCTCTTTGGTACTATATCCCTCTTTTACAACACGGACCACATGTTCACCAGCAGCAATCCCTTTTACTACAATAGGAGTTGTACCACACACTTTCCCATCAATCATCACCTGTGCACCGGATGGTTCAGTAAAGACCTCAATGTTCCCTTTTTCTCTCTGCATTTTTATAGTTACTTTTAGTTGTTCATCCGGTGCCAGCACAACTGTTTCTGCACCATACCAGGCACCTTCCCGGACAACTATCGTATGTTCCCCGACAGCAATCCCTTTAAGAGTAACCGGTGTTTTACCCGAAACCATCTCCCCGTCAACTTCAACAGACGAGGCGGGTCTTTCCGCATCTATAAACAATTCTCCCCTTTTTACTGCAATTTTAGAGGTATCAACAAGCTTCTTGGCAATACTAGGCAAATGCCCTACAACTTCCTCTATCCCTCCTGTTATATCTATAGATACAACCCCGATTATTTTAGCTGTTTGTACATCAATAACACGGAAATTACACAAGAACATTTTTCCGAGTTTTCCAATGGAGCCGCTTACTAATCTTTCTACTCCCAATAATTCACCTATCTCCACCATACATGCATCATCGGTACAAACTCCTGATTGCTGGAAACCCTGCTCGCTCATGATCTCTTTCATTTGATCACGTTCCATCATATTTACCGCGCCTGTATTAAACAGCTTAATACGCAGGCGATCTGCGATGATCTCAGCCTGCCCCGTTGTGACCCCTGCTCCATTTTTTATACCGATTACCGCAAAATTTCTTTTTTGGTCCAGCGCGTGAGAAGAAAAAGTCATGCAAATAATTAGTCCTGCAATAGAGATTATCATCCTATCCCAGAAAGTATTTCTGTATGTCATACCTGCCGCCTTAAAATTATGAAATTATATATAATCTAAACTGAGCTATTCTCTGCATGATTATTAGCAGGTTTGCCTGGCCCCTGCTTCGCTGCTATAATCCCATTTATGGAGGACTGTTGTGCCGGAACCCTCCTCATACAAACAGGGAATACTAGCAGATCCGGCATGACTTATTGCGTTGCAAGCGATAAGCAAAACTTGTTCGCCCTATGGGGAGCAACCTGTTGAAGAAGTCTTAGTTACTTGTGATTGTATGCATGATTCTTTGGAATATCTTTGATACCGTTGTACACCCGACAAACAGGTTTATGCTCAACATGTTTCTCCCACTCCTCCCCTTGCTTGACATGTCTATAAAATAGGTACAAAAATCAGCAATAGCACCATTTTTATTACCGAAATATCGTAAGCACTGAATATCTGCAAGGTACGTACCCTTATGTATTCATACGTTGGTGAATCGAAAATAACTTCAACAGCCCGTCTATCCCTTGACATTACAGGGAATTCTTTAAGGTATAGTAGCGGTAATTTTTAATGCCTTTTTCTTGGCTAAATCCCCTTCTTCTTTAAATGTAGCGAATTGTTTGTTCTTATTGAAGTTCATAGTGATGAAAACGTATATTCTTCACATCAAGATTATTAATGCAGCATCTAGTGTATAAAAACACTGTATCTGAAGAGTACGATCTTGCCTGAAAATGCAATCCTTTGCTGATTTGCTTTAATATTGAGGGGCTAGTCGAAAATAGTAACACCTGACTATCGCTGCTCTACCGGAGGTTTGAGTGAAGTTTATCCAGGTAATTGCTGGTATTTTGTTATTTCTTTCAACGCTGTTTGCGCAGCAAAATGCCTATATTGCTGTCGTCCCATTTGACGGGCCAAACATCTCTGAAGAAGAATTGTCAACGTTAACGGAACTATTCAGGCACAAGTATAATTCTTCTGCTCAGTTTGATATAGTTGAACCGTCTTTACTGGACAAAATCATTGACAGACATAAAATCGACAGATTCAGTTTCGACAGTAATATGCAGTATGCCCTTGAATTGGGGCGGAAACTCTCGGTCCGATTTGTCATCATTGGAACGATTAAAAAGAGTGAAAACCGATCGTCTGTTGTAATTAATATAATTGACATTAACGATAAATCGATCAGTGATGTATTTGAATCTGTCGATGGAGAACCTGAAGAATTAGTTTCGTTTGTAAGTGCAACTGTCTATAAAAAAATTGATCCTGTTATTGCTGAATCAGAAAGAAAAAAGAATGAAGAAAAGCAGATTGTTTTAAAAGAAAAAACTGATGAAATCGGTGAAAAGAAAACTAAAATAACAATGCCCTTTTTACCATTCCTGCGAGGGGATTATTCTGAAATTATCAGTACAGATAGTGAAGCAAAGGGTGAAATTGGTGAGAAAAAATCAGCAGAAGAAAAAAGGAAAGCGGAAGAGTTAGCCGCGAAGAAAGCGGCGGAGGAAAAAAGGATAGCGGAGGAGCTGGCTGCCAAGAATGCCGCGGAGGAAAAAAGGATAGCGGAGGAGTTGGCTGCCAAGAATGCCGCGGAGGAAAAAAGGATAGCGGAGGAGCTGGCTGCCAA
>CBDVBE010000043.1:0-23309 GCA_965372145.1 uncultured bacterium
TCATAAATAGGTTACTAGGGGATAGCAGAAAAAAATTCAGGTTAATCAATAGTTAGAGATAAAAAATGAATAAGAAAAATATCTACCTCATAATTCTTTTAATATTTTGCGTCTCTGGATGTAAAGCCACAAAGGAAACAAAAATTTATGACGTCCAATTTTCTGAGGCTGAGCGAATTATATTGCAACGGTTCAACATAGATAAAGTGGGACTACTTAAAGACTGGTCTTATGCGTACTTCGATGATGAAATCGGGAAATATATGAAAACTGGACCATTTTATGCAAAACTTGAAGATCATCTCCCAGGCAAAGAGTTAAGGTTTTACATACATCAAGATTATGATATCGGTGCAACAGGTGCAGAAAAGTTAACTTTGGAATTAAAAAAAATCAATGATAATCAAACAGAAATTATGGTTGATTATTTGGATAAATGGAAAGGCATCATGCCACCTTTTATATACACCAATCATGGGGCAAAGAAAGAAAGAAAAATTATAGAGAGAATTCTTGAAAAAGGCAATTCCCCTAGTAAATACACCGTTAGCAAAGCCGAAGTATTTACACCGGGAAATAGCATGAATTCTATGAGTGTAAATATTGATACTGCAAAAGCAATAGTTGAAAAACTGCCCGAACTAAATGAATGGGGACATCCTAAAGAGTCAAATCTAGCTACAGAAATATTTGATATTCCACCTGACATTACTGTTTATTTACGTATAAAAACAAAGCATAATAAAGAAATTGATTTTTCTTTCACCCGTGATGTTAATTTTGTATGGATTAACGGAAGGTTATATGAAATAAATGATTCTGTTAGAACATCATTAGAATCAATCTTTGAAAATATTATTAAAAAGAATCTATAAAATCTCTAACAATTCATTCCACCCGACCTTTTTCCGCGGCTTCGCCGCTCCAAAGGCGGGTGAATTCAGATGTTATAAAAGATTCAATTCTATGAAAATATTAAAAACAGGTTTTAATTTGTTTCTAATTATTTTTGGTACAAATTGTACATCGGTATCAAAGTTAAAAAATAATGTTA
The DNA here is from genome assembly GCA_965372145.1 of uncultured bacterium. Taxonomy (GTDB): domain Bacteria; phylum Fibrobacterota; class Chitinivibrionia; order Chitinivibrionales; family JANQEN01; genus CBDVBE01. The sequence continues at coordinate 1,055 of CBDVBE010000043.1, forward strand.
ATCTATCAGAGATTGAATATGCTTCATCTGCGCATGAATGGTTTGTACATGGACATAATACAAATGATTTAAACTTGAAGGTAAAATACTATTCCAACGCAATCAAAGCAATCCAACTCAATCCAGATAATGCTGATTTCTATTCTAATAGAGGTAATGCCTACAAGGGATTAAAGAAATATCACCAGGGCATGCACATGAGTTGACTTTCTCCAGAAGAATGGTTATGGTCATCATCAGCACAAGCTCGAAAAACAGGTAAGGGTGTAGTACCAGATGTTTATACTATGCCGGTTAAGCTTGATAATCCTCAAAAACAGAGGGTTGGAATTGTTTAACAGTGGTTGTGGAGAAAACTGGATCACAGATCCGGGCCACACGTGTACTTTTCTTTAGGTCACACTGTGATTTAGTCTGTGCCACCCGTCCGATTTTATGTTTATATTACTATTATATAAAACATTGTTATACTGTTTCAGCTCACTAATATGTTATACAGACTTATACAATTACTTGTTATGGTAATAGAGGGCATGATATAATTATATTATAGATTATAATTAGAAGGAGGTGAATATGACAACTGCAAAAGAAGAAATGATTGGGATAATTAAAGAGCAGCCTGAAGACAGCAGCTATGACGAATTGCTTCGAGAACTGGCTTTTAAGAGAATGGTCGATCGAGGTTTAGATGATGCTCGGAACGGACGAACTATTACAAACGAGGATATGGAGCGGAGAATTCGTTCATGGCAAAAATAATATGGACTGAGGAAGCAGTACGATGGATGAAAGATATCCATGACTATATTACGCTTGATAACCCTAACGCTGCACAACGAGTGGTCGCTGGGATTTATAAAAAATCACAAATTCTACGAGATTTTCCAAAGATCGGATATATTTACAGACACGAGGAAGAAGGAGAAATACGAATTCTTCTTTATGGACATTACCGAATTGCCTACCTTGTAAAAACTGAATCAGCAGTGATGATTCTTGGCATTTTCCATAGTGCATTAGACATTGACAGATATTTGTTATAACAATAAAATTGGACTTGACTTGTTGGGCTTGAATGGAAAACCAGACGCAAGTCAATTTCGGCGTTATAGGGAATTATAATATATGATACAAATAAGAAAATACAAAAAAGAAGATTGCTATGAAATATCAGAGATCATAAAGGAATGCCTAATTAATGTAAATAGTAAAGACTATCCTAAGACCGTTATTGATTTTATGATAGATCATTTTTCACCACAGCAGATAGATGAATATGGAAAAATAAATATTTGCTTAGTAGCTGTCGAAAATGAAAAAATAATCGGTACAATTAGTTTAAATAAAAATGTAATATATACAACATTTGTACATCCGGCATATTACGGTAAGGGAATTGGTTCAAGTTTGTTAGAGAAATTAGAGGAAATAGCTTCGGGTAAAGGGTATAAAGAACTACATGTACCAGCCAGTCTCTCTGCAGTAGATTTTTATAAGAAATGTGGATTTATTGAGCAGAAAGAAGATTATGATGAAAATTTTGGGAAGACAATATTGATGAAAAAAGAACTAGTATAGCATAGCATTTGAGCTGGCTTCATGTGAACTCCGCCGTTATAAAAGAAATAATGAAAAAAAGAAAAATAGAAGTCAAAGATTATTGTCAAAATTGGCCAGAACAGTATTTAAAAGAGATTGAGTTGATTAAAAGAGTATTTTCTTCTGAAATAATAAAAACTCATCATATTGGCAGTACTGCAGTTCCAAATTTAGCTGCAAAACCAGTAATAGATATGTTACTTGAAGTTAAAAATGTAATAAATTTAGATGAATATGATAATGAAATGATTAAATTAAAATATGTACCAAAAGGTGAATTCGGAATTCCTGGAAGACGATTTTATATGAAGGGTGGCGTTGATAGAACTCATCATATTCATGCTTTCAACAAAGATTCATTTGAGGCTAAAAGACATTTAGCTTTTAGAGATTATTTAATTGCAAATCCCCAAATTGCAGATGAGTATGGTTTATTAAAAAAACAAAATGCTCAAAGATGTCATGGTGATATTGACAAATATTGTGATTTGAAAAATAGTTTTATTAAATATCATGAGCAAAAGCCCTTAGTAAAAAAAGAAGGTATCCTTATATATGGCTAATTATAAAGACTATATCGAAGCCGAATACGAAGCCATTGACAAAACTCTCGCTAATATACCTAAACAAAAATCATTTTCTAAATTATCTGAATTAGAACTTGCCGGAGTTGCTGTATTATTAAACAATTGCTGTTTTAGCTTTTGGATTAATTGATATAATTAAATATAAAAGAAAAATTATTCAAAATATAATTTGTATACTATTTGTTCTTGCGCTATGGTTTTTGTTGCTTTTTTTAATTCTAGAAACTATTGCCTTATAACAAGGCATTCGCGCCTGATGACGCGCTTATATATAAATGTTATTTGATTTAAATTATTAATTCCGCGCCCAACAAAGCGCTCCAGTGGACCTCGCGTATAGGTAAACGACCTTGCTCGTCGCCAAAGAATTTTATCGGTGCGCTCGCAAGCTCGCTTACCTTTATCCCGCGATGCAGTTGAGCTTCGCATTATAATTTAAAAGGGACCATGAAGAAAATAATTATTATACTAATTTTATTCCTCTTAAGTATTTTTTTAAATTGCAAAAAATCAAATACTGACTCTGCTATTAGCGATGAAGAAGTTGTAAAAAAAGAACGCATTGTACTTTTTGCATATCCTCCTGAACCAGGCATATATCAAAAAGATGATTGGAAGTATGAGTTAACTATCAGATTGAGAAACAAGAAATCAGAAAAGAGATTAGGCAAGCTACATTTCAAAGAAATAGAAGTAATCGGAAATAATGGTGATACGATAAATTGCCCAATTGGAAAGTTTGTCTTTTTCAAGGGGGAAAAGTCTTTCGGGTCGCATGGGTGGCTTAATCAAAGATATGGAAGGCCTGTTTTTGATTCTAGTGGTTATTTACTTGAAAATTTAAAAAAACGTTTCATAATAGATAAGCATATTAGAGATTCCATTATTAATGCAAAAAAGAATATGATCCCTCCAACAATGCAAAATGAACCTACTGGGTTTCGAGGGAAAAAATGGTTTACACCAATGAATAAGTTCGGCATGCTAAAAGAATTGAAAAATGAAAACTTTATAAAAATTAATGATAACCATACTTATGAGGGATTTAAATCATTACGAATTGAATATCATTTTGAAGATAATGAATTCGATGGTGTATTTATAATATTTAAACCTTCATCAGACACCTTATATGCAAAATTACTTTCATTTTTAAAAGAAAAATATGGAGACGCATACTCCTATAAACCAGCCTTTTGGATGGGGGGAAAAGCTTGTGTTAAACTAGAGCAGGTTGGGAATGTTATTAACCTTTCTATCTATAATCCTAAAAAACTTCTTAATCAGGTTTTTAAAGAAAAAAGTTTTCCTGATCAGGTAAAAGATAAATGGCTTGAAATTTCACACTACTATTGTAAAACAGAAGCAATAGACAGTTTGAAAATATGGATATCTGAAAATATTCCAAAAAAGTATAAAGGATTTTCTTTTAATTTAGAATCAGATATTTATATTTTGCTAAATGGGATAAAATCTACCGATTCTATAAAGCTACCAGAATACCTGTTAGTTGATTGTATTCTTCTGTAGAGATACTGCATTTCCCCAGGAAACATCAGGAAACACAAATTTAATTTTTATAAAAAACGGGACGGTGGTAGTTTAGTAGCTTATCACCTTGTTTTTTTAACAATCTCTCGCGAGGAACTATCATATTTGAATTGGGGAATGCATTATTTTTATCATTTTAATACCTCAATACTGCGCTCTTTTCCTTTTCCACTCCGCGATTCATTATGTAATAATGTTCCATGAGGCAATGTGCTTTGAAAAGGTAATCGGTTATCCTTCGATCCATCGAAATACATTATGATGGACAGCACCTTTTACTGGTATTTTGGCTTTAAGTGGTATACTGCCTAATATCGTTTAAAACTATTAAACTACCACCGTCCCTGTTACATTTTACCCCGCATTTTACCCCGGAGGTAAATTAATAAATAAATGGAACAGGTAAAGTGTTTAAGGCCGGAATGGTTGCATTTGTTTCATTAAGGTAAATTGACAAATCGACTGATGTAAATGATATTTTTAAGAAAGCATTAGAAGAATAAAATAAAAATCGAGGACTATTTCACAACCAGAAAAATTGGAGCTGAGATGTGGGCGTATTAAGTGGGCTTACCCCCAGCTCAATTTAACCGTTACATGTAATAATGGATCTCAAGCAAAAAATTAAAGAACTTAGAAAAGAAAGTTATGTAGAAAGTGAGCTTTCAGTTGATCCTTTGTGGTACATCATTTGGGAACCAGAGAATATTGACGAATACAATAAAGATTATGGGTTGGCAGAATATGCACCGGGGTTTACGGCCGAGATAGCTGAGAGCCAGAGCAAACTGCAAAAAAAAGCAGCCGTGCTCGCGAACGGACACGGCTGCAATCGTTATCATCAATTTATGATAAACAACCCGTATTAGATGCTATCACAGGTCTCGACGTTCGTGCCAGCATCATAAGTCAGCGTAGCGTGGATAACACCATCAACGCAGAAGTCGATATTCAAACCGCCTTTTTTTGTAGTTGTTGTCTCGAGCACTGCCAGGCCACTACTATTAGTAGTTGCCGTTACTGTCTCGTCTATGTCTCCGGAGAACGTCCCGGTCACTGACGCACTAGAGACAGCAACCCCACTCTCATCCAGAATGACCACTTCTGCTCGGCCTTTCTTAAATCCTTTAGCGAGATCGACCTTTGTAACTACAATAGCGTCAACGTACATGTAAGCTGCAGCTTCACTTACTGTTACAATCGCATTATCCTGAGCTGTCAGGTCTGCATCATCGGTCACTGTCAAAGTAACAGTTAATGGGCCTGTCGTGGAATAGGTGTGTTCTGCTGTCACACCAGTTGCATCCACTCCAATACCATCGCTCGCATCGAAATCCCAACTGTAACTGGTTACTCCGATATTATCAGATGATGCGGAACCATCGACGTACACCAATTGACCAATAAGAACCGACTGGTCCTGACCTGCATCTGAAACTGGAGGATCATTGTCAGATATTGTGATGCTGTAGTATCCACTTGCCGGGTCCCGCGCTGTATTATCAGCAAAATCAGCAGCACTAACATAATAGGGTATTGTTCCAGTATTATTTAAATCAACAGGTACTTCCCCTGTCCAGATATCACTATCAGGAGCTTTAGTCATGCTGATATTCGTTTCTGCACCGCCAATTGGCGTATAATACACCTTTACACTCGTAACACTTATATTGTCGGTAATAGTTGCTGATATGGTTACGGGATCACCGGTGGCAGCATCAGGAACATCCCCGGTAGCGCCGGTAATCACCGGAGGTTCCACATCGTCAACAAGAGTTAATTGTACCTGGTCAATAACTGATCCATCTATCTTCTTTACAATAAAATCACAATAACTCTCATTAACATCGATTATACAGTAATGGTATTCCTTAGCTCCGACCTGCCGAATAGGCTCCTCAGTGTCTGTAACCAAGTTGGCAAGCGGTGCGCCTCCACCGCCGGTTACGATATAGTATATGCCGTTGTGGTGGTATCTCTCATAGGCATGACTGTGGCCGTTAAAGACCATGTCAACGCCATACAGCTCAAACTTAGGAACCAGATATGTCTGGACATCAATTTCGTCAGAGTGGTTGCTGGTAGCAGTATAGGGCGGGTGGTGGAAATAGACGAAGTGCCAGGTAGCATTAGTGTACTCGGGCGAGACAAACTCATTCAGGAGCCAATCGTACTGGTCGCTTAATGGCGAATAGTCCACATTAGTATTCAGGCCGATAAACCGGGCGTTGCCGTAAGAAAACGCAAACCACTCCTCATTGTTTGGCAGAGAGAAGAAGTCGAAGAACCATATTTGTCCTGAACCCCAATATTCGTGGTTGCCAAGGATCGGAAGCATAGGGGTGTTAACCATCAGGTCATGGGCGGGTTCAAAGAATTGAGGTTCCCATTCGTTCTCAACCATGCCGTTGTTGACCAGGTCACCGCTATTGAGAACGAACTCAGGCTTAGGATCATTGCCGATAATGGCCTGAATGACCGCAGTGTGATCGGTATAACCCGTCCGAGTGTCCCCGTAAGCTACAAAGCGGAAAGGGCGTGCTGTTGCAGGTGCTGTGGAAAACGTGTATGTGGCGCTTGTAACATCATCGGATGTCACTTTGTAATAATATTTGGTGTCAGCCGTAAGATTATCGATGAGTGTTATCTCGTGTATCGTCACCGGGTCGGTATTCTCAACGGAGTATTCGTCGGGTGCAGCTTGTCCATAAACCACCCGGCTGCCCGCATCTACATCTGTCTCCCACATGATGACCATGGAGTTTGGGGTAACCATCTGTAGATACGGCCCTTTGACAATGTTTACGTCAGTCACAACCGTTACCGTTAAGGTAGCTGCATTGCTAATCTCGCTGCCAAGGAGATTAGTCACTATCACATCAAACTTGGCTCTGTCATCACCTACAGTGGTTGGCGGTGTGGTATAGCTGGAGAAAGTCGCTCCGGATATATCAACATAATCCTTGCGCCACTGGTAGGATAAGGGTTCGCTTCCACCGGCTACTACGGTAAACGTGGCGGTTTGGCCTTCATTTACGGTTTGATTAGAGGGATGTGAGGTAATTACAAGCGGCTCATTTTCGACACCGGTTAACTCGAGATTGAAGCTGAGGTCTCTGCTATTTGGTTTATCTATATGAACCTCGACAGCGATAAGGTTTGTACCGTCAATGAGCAAAGCAGGGTCGGCCGAAAACTCATGCCAGACGTCCTCGAAATCACCCTCAATCCCACTGGAAGCCCCGGTATTGTAAGTAATTGTTCCAGACGGCATGTTTGAGCGTGCGACTTCCCGGCCGTTAAGATAGACGACACAGCCGTCGTCGCGGAGCACCTTCAGAGTCAACGCCCCGTATACATTCGGATCGGCAACGTCAAAGCTGTAACGAAAGTAATAGCATGGATATTTGTTTTTCTTATCTCCGAAGGATATTGTCGTGGCCCCATTCTTTTCACCGAAACCGAGTTGTGCCGGGCCCGATGCCCATCCCGCATCATCGTAACTATTCTCAGGCCACGTCGTTACAAGGTCTACTCCATTGTCGTTGTATTTCCATACTGAACCGGGATCTATGAGTTGTGAGCCACTGGCCTCGTTAACCGTGACCGATAGAAGAAGTCCTGTAATTCCTAAAGCCAAAAATAACCTTTTCATCAAATCCCTTTTTATTAATTATATATTTTGAAGAAATTTTGAACTTGACAAGAAAATAGGTATCTTTAGCCTCACAATTCAATAACTTTAATAAAATTAATTAAATTGAGCATCTTGGGAACTGAATAATAACTTAATCCCTACAATTCTATTTTATCCACTCTTTTCCTAAAATTATCTGCAAATATAACCAATTCGCAGGTAGATTTAATATAGAGACAATGCAATTATGGAGCTTACGTAAAGGCATATCACGAAAGAGTACCGCAACTAAACCGGGGCGTTCAACAAAACATCCTCCAAAAAAGCAGCCACAATTCTCCCATTTTTAGAATTATTCCTTTTCAGGCACAATGACTCTTGTATATTTTTTCTTAGTCCTGAACAAAAGATGTTTCCATAATGAAAATCACATCATTTAAAATAACCTTTTCCCTTGTACTAATACTTTGCCTAATGAGTATCGATACTTCTTATGCAAAAAAAAGGAAGAAGAAGGTAAAACGTAAATACAGGGGTGTTGTGATTAAAAAAGTTGAGCAGAAGCCGGACACTCTCAAACCGGCAAAAATAAAGATAGATACACTTCCCGACCCGGTTACAATCCCTGTCTCAGAATGGACAGGCAAAAAGTTCAGGCTGCTTGAGAAAACCAGGATGTTTCAAAAATTCGGTTATGAATTATATACCTCACCTCTATTTTCAAAGGGCAGAACGCCGGCGGACTCTCGTATTGCACATGCCAACCATCGCTTGAAATATGATCTATTTAAGGGCACTACTATTACTGCCACGGCAGTAAAGAAAATGAATACTAATGCATATCATATCACCTTTAAATCCGATACGATGGGTTTGGTAATTTACGGTAAAACAGGTAACGGTATTATTGAAGGCATTGCGCTCTTCAGTGACTTAGGGGAAGCTGGAAACCGCTGGAAAGGAAAAACTATCTTTTCGCGGCGCCGCAGTATTGAAATGTTTGATTCTGTTGCTTCGCGATTTTCGAGTGTGAAAGTATCGATCACCGAACCACTACACGTTCAACGCATTCGCTGGGGAGTTACACCGTTGCCACCGAAATCACTCTGGCTTATGGTTGTTAGAAGAGACGGCTCCCAGGGTTTTATTCCCATCAATTACAGCTGGACCAATGTTTTACGGGAAGAAGGTACTGAAAAGCTCCCCTGGGTAAAGGATATCTTTGAGCATGATCCGCGTAAGATATATGCCTGGGAAGAGTATATCTGGGAGACCATTGACAACCATAACATCTGCACGAATATGACTACTGAACAGGTTCGCTTTTCATGGGGTGAACCGAAGGACAAGAAAACAGAAAAGACTGGAGATGGTAAAGAGATAACAACCTACATGTACAGCGGTAAGACCCTCAGGTTTGTAAACGATACCTTGAGGAGTACCGTAGAATAACTGTAGCCGTTCACGGCTTGAAATTGGAAATTGGAAATTGGGAAAAAACATAAAACCTGTATATGAATTGGATGCTTATAAGTAACCGTTCAGGGTTGAAATCCAAAATCTCGTGTCCTCCAAAGCTTTATTGAAGGAGGGAAAATCCAAAATCTAAAATTTTCCCTTCGACAAGCTCAGGACATCGCAATTTCAGTGTTCCGTGAACGTTTACGAATAAATTTACTTCAGATAAAGCTTATTCTTCTGAATATAGAGAGCAACCTTCTCAGGCAGCATATACCTGCAGGACTTTCCCTCATTAAGATGTGATCTCAGTTTTGATGAACTGATTCCCCACTCCGGCGAGGGAAACGAGATAACCTCAATTTCGGATAACTCGGCAGGTATTCGTATAGCATACCCTGGCCGGTGAGCCACACACAAGGTCACCATGGCAAGAATTCTTTTATACCGGTTCCAGGTACGAATCTCGGAAAAATTATCAGACCCGATAATAAAATAGAGCGCAGCATCGGGATGCATCTCCTTTAATGCATGCACAGTGTCAACGGTAAACGAAATACCACCTCGTTTAATTTCTCCATCCCATATACAAAAATTACTATTCCCTGTAATGGCACTTTTAAGCATAGCAAGACGGTGACGGGCAGTTACTGGTATGCTCTGTTTCTTATGCGGCTGGATATTCGCAGGAATAAAAAAGACTTTGTGAAGTGAGAAATGTTCGCAGGCCAATTGGGCAACAGCTAAATGCCCGTTATGAACAGGATCAAAACTGCCACCTAAAATACCTATTCGCGATAATGGAGTTGTTACCACAGTATCCATCCAGAGAAGTGGTTATCTACAGGGATGTCTTTTCTTCGTCTATATTCTCCGAAGGTACCTTTTGCAGTTCACTATCATCAGATTTCTCAATTCGACTGAGTAGTACCTGCGCCTTCTTTTTAACTTCACCATCGGCATCAGAAGATAGTAACGTATTTAATACTACCACAGCCTCACCTGGACGGCTCACCCTCACAAAATTTTTAGCCAAGAACAACTGACATTCGGGAATATATGACGATTGCGGGAAATTTTCAATGATAATTCGATAATACACAATTGCTGCATCAAATTTATCAATCTTTTCATAAAAACGTGAATTCATGAACTCTTTTTTTACTAACTTCTCCCGGCATTCTGTGAGGTATTTTTCTGCACTGTCAGCAAAATGACTTTTTGGGAACATTTCAACAAAGTCCTCAAAATCCCTGATAGCTTCACGTGTTTTTACCTGATCACGTTCATATGAATTCGATTCCTTGTAATTACAGATACCAAGGAGAAAATGAGCTTCTTCACTAAAAGACGAATTGGGAAAATCCTGAATAAGTATTTCAAATTCTATACTCGCCTGTATTGGCTGCTTTGTGGCCAGGTATGCCTTACCGAGAAAATAGAACGCGGTATCCATTGCTGCATGACCGGTACAATTCATCTTGACTTGGTCTAAAATAGTCTTTACATCATTGTAACGCCGTTTTTTATAGCGTGCCATTGCACGTGCTATCTTTGCCGAACAATCAAAACGTTTTGCTCTTTTTTTTGCATATACATTCTCAACACCAAAAAAAAGCAGTATGAAAACAATTGCAATTGATAGTATTCTGTCTCTCATATGTAGTATCTGCATGAACGATTTTGTTTGAATTATTGATAATTTTCGATAAATAGCATTATAATATACTGTATGCGAAAATAAAACGGGTTAACAATACACTATCGTGCATGTGACTGGATATTACGCACATAGAGCGGGATTTATTGAGCGGGAAAATGAAGGGAAAAGATTACAGGCTGATCTCAGCAAGGTATTTTTCAGCACGGGGGACATATTCGCTGCCCGGATACCTGTTTATCAACCGTTTGAACTCATCGGCAGCCATGCCGTTCTTCCCCATTCTTAAATAACTGAGTCCTAATTTCAACTGTGCATCATCTGCTTTTGATGTCTTTTTAAATTCGAACACCTTATTAAAGGCAGCAATCGCATTTGCATAGTCACCCTTTGCATAGTGGCATTCACCGATCCAATACTGCGCTTTATCACGATGGTCACCTTCCGGAAATTTCTTTAACAGATCGGTAAACAGCTCCATCGCCTTATCATAGGTGCGTTTATCAAATGTCCGCAAGGCACTCTGGTAATGATCATATTCAGATGACGTTATCAAGGATGACGCATCAGACGGTGAAAATACCGCGGATTTCTTCTTTTTCCTGCCGACACGAATCTGGGGAAGGATTTCAATAGCTGCCATCTGCTCATGAAGATCCTTAAATGCCTCTATCAGCAATGAAAGCCGGTTTTCAAGCTCCTCAATTTTTGCTAACGATACACTTGACACCTCTTCAGACAGAACCACCAGACGATGATCAATGTCCGCAAGTTTTGTATTAATCATCTGTACATCAATCTTGGCTTCTTGTGCAAGTTTCAGCGCCTCTTCCGAATACTCCTTCACCTGTACCACATCAATTTCGGGAAGCAGTGTTTCACTTTCAAGCCGATTAAGAGAAGAACCACAGCCAACACATACTCCCGCAAGGGCTACTGCAAGGATCATTTTAAGGTAATCTCTCTTTTCCATAACAAACACCTTTTTAAGGGTAGAATAACTCTCAATGTTAATTATATATTGAAGGGAACTGCCGGTCAATACAGCCTTTTATTATATCGTCATTTACAGCATATTTCTTGAAGCTTTTTATACAAGGTGTTATATTACTCCTTATAATGGAGGTAGTTAACCCGCAATGATTCTTTACAGACATATTATACGTGAACTCATTCTTCCATTCCTGTATGCCCTGGCTATAATAATTTTTATCTTTATGATGCAGCTTGCGGTACAGTTGCTGGGAAAAATGCTTTACAAGGGACTTGGTCTCGGTACAATCCTCGAACTCTTTCTTATTAACTCCGCCTGGATGATTGTTCTTGCTGTTCCTATGGCTGTTCTTGCCGCCACACTCATGGGTTTTGGCAGGATGTCGGCTGACAATGAAATTCTTGCGATTAAGGCATCGGGACAGAATCTCTTTTACCTGATAACACCGGTATTTACTGCCGGGCTACTACTGACTGTCTTACTTATCTTTTTTCATAACCTGATTCTCCCGGATGCCAATCACCGTTCAGCAAACCTTATGTCGGACATTTCACGTAAAAAACCGGCTGCATTAATAGAACCCAATATCCTGATCAAGGATTTTGAAAATTATTCCATGATCGTAAATGATGTTAAAACCAGTACGGGCGAACTGCGTGGTGTTAAAATATTCTCAGATGTACCTGGTGAAGAACCGGCAACAACCATCGCCGACAGCGGTACCATTCAACTGACCCTGGATGAGCACTATCTGCAGCTGACACTGTTTAATGGCGAAACACACAGCAGGAGTACGGAGCATCCGGAGGAATACTATATCGCAAAGTTTAAAAAGCATATGATTTTTTTACCCAACGTTGACAGCAGGCTTCAGAGAACCGAGCGCCATTATCGCGGTGATCGAGAGAAAAGTGCGCAGATTTTACTAACAGATATTAACGGCTTTAAAAATACGAAACAGAATGCGCTGCAGACCTACAACACCACAATGCAATCTTTCATTGCTACGGCAACATCCCTTGACTCCCTTGCACGGGACACTTCTATCGCCGACACTTTTTCACTGGACAGCATAACCACCTTTGCTCAATGGCAACAAGCTTTGCAGCTCCATCAACTGACCGCCGTCCGTCACCTGCAGAAACATCAGCGATTTGTAAACCGCACTATACAGCAGGTACATCGACAGGACAGAAAAATCAGTCAGTACCTGGTTGAAGTACATAAAAAGTTCTCAGTCTCATTTGCCTGTATCATATTCGTACTTATCGGCGTCCCACTGGGAATCATGGCCAGGCGCGGTGGTATAGCGGTAGGTGCCAGCTACAGTATATTCTTTTTTGTCGTATACTGGGCATTTCTCATCGGTGGAGAAAATCTTGCAGACAGACTGATAGTACCACCCGGTATTGCCATGTGGTCCTGTAACATCATTATAGGTATCTTTGGTGTTTTTCTCATCTTAAGAATGGTACAGGAATCTACTTTTATTAATTACGAACCGCTTATCAGGTTCTGGCAAAAGATTGTAACAAGGAAAAAACCTGTTAAGGCTCATGCCGAAGGAATGATTTCAACAATTCTCTTTCGAGTCCCAAAGATAATTCTGAATAAATCAACCGGTATCCTTCCCTCCTACCTTATCAGAAACTTCTTAACCAATGTCATCATGGTGTTTATCTCGCTCATCATCATCTTTATAGTTATTGACTACGTTTCGAACCTCAGGCTATTCGAAACAGCGACCGTTCAGGATATAGTCCTTTACTACTGGTATTACCTTGCCTGGTTTATCGGCGTGATCTTCCCTATCGGTATTCTGCTTGCATCAATGTTTGCAATGGGATCTATGGTAAAGCACAGTGAAATTACTGCTATTAAAGCTGCAGGCGTAAGTGTCCGCAGACTTACTATACCGATGCTTTTTCTCGGATTAATTCTTTCAGTCGCCACCTTTTATCTGGGGGAAAGGATACTTCCACAGGCAAACGATAAACGTAAAGTGTTGCTTGAAGAGCTTCGCAGCGGGAAACGGCATGCAAAAGGGTTACCGAAACGTTTCTCACCCAGTGAATATCGAAGAAAGTTCTATTATTTCGGGAATACCAATACGGCCTACCGATTTGAGGAATTCAGGGTTAACCCGCAACTCGCCAGAGATATACGACGCGAACGGTTTGCTAAAAACAAAATCATTGAAACTATTCAGGCGGAGCAGATGGTATATGACAGTATTACGAAATGGTCATTTATCAACGGCCATAAAAAAACTTTCAAAAAAACAAGCTTTATGCAGACAACGTTTGATACTCTTTCCGACTCTATCCTCACGACCGCACCTGAAGAGATGACTGCCCGTATTAAAAGTATCGATGCCATGAGCTACTGGGAGTTGAAAAACCTTCTTGAAAAAGCTAAAATGCGCGGTGAGAAAATCTCCAAATACCAGGCTGACCTGCATTTTAAGATTGCTCTGCCATTTATGAATTTTGTGGTTATTCTGGTCGGTTTATCTATAACTGCCCGCGGGGGACGGAAAGGTGGATCAGTCAATTTTGGTGTCGGCCTGGGTCTGATATTTACCTACTGGGTCTTATCTCAATTTATTCTCGCACTCGGAAAAAATGAAACACTTGCACCCTGGCTGGCAGCCTGGGCCGGTAATATGCTCTTTTTTATCATTGGTCTTTTTCTTTATCAGAGGGCTTCACAGTGAACGATACAAGACAGAAACTTCTCATCATTGACGACAGCGATGACACGCTCGATCTGCTGGAGATATTTTTATATAAGCAGTATGATATTATTTCCGCACAGAATGGCTTTGACGGCCTTAATAAGGCACGTGATGAGATCCCTGATTGTATAATTTCCGATATTATGATGCCGGTCATGGATGGTATACAATTCTTCAACAATCTCAAGAAAAATGAATCCATTTCCCATATTCCAGTGGTCGCAATAACATCTTTTGCAAAAAAGATGAATACTAAAAGTTTAATGAATATTGGATTCAGGGAAGTAATCACAAAACCGTTACAACGGGAGATTATTCTCTCTACCCTTAAAAAAGTAATGGATACTCAAAAGGATGATACAAAATCCGATGCAGAGACAGATTCCTAATTTATTTCTCGGCACACTTCTTTTCATTCTGATATCGCTCCTGGTGTTATTTGTTTTCGGCGGCAGATATCAGTCTATCGGCGTCCCATTACTTCTGATCACCACGATTCTTTTTCTCGGTGTACGCCTGAAAAAGAATCTCAGGAAACGAAACACAACTGAACCGGTAAGCACCCTGGCCGAACCTCCTGTCCTTCAACAGGCCCGGAAAACGGTTGAAGAATCTATGGCCGGTATCGACATTTCCGTTATCGGCACGGAATACCGCCGTGACCAGCGGCGCGAATTTGAGAACGCTATTGACGAGATGCTTGATCGATGCATCAAACTTATTCATGCCCATATCGACTCACACACGACAGCTATTTTCTTTCCAACTCATGACAATGGGTATAAAATACGGCGATATCATTCAGCGTGTGACTGTATCAATCGGGATGCGGTTATCTATCCGGGTGTCGGTGTGATCGGCTCATTCCTGAAAGACGGCTTGAAACAGTTGAAGCTCACCGATATTGTAACCGACAGTATGACCTTGTATTACTACACCAAAGATGCCGGGATCCGTTCCCTCATGGCCAGCCCTATCATTGCCGACAAGGTAGAGCGCGGAACCATTATCGTTGACAGCACTGAAAAAAACCACTTTACCGATGAAGACCATGCCTACCTGGCAACCATGGCTGACCTGTGCGGTCAGGCAGTATTTAATTCCTATGTATCCAACCAGCACCGGCTTGACCACGAACGGCTCGTTGCCATGAGCAGTACAGAAAAACATTTCTTCCAGGAACAGAGTATTGACGGGGTATTGGATAAACTCGTTGAGATTATCCCGTTCGCTTTCCACTGTGACCGGTTGACAATCAGCCTGCTCGATGATGCCGGAGATACCGCTGTCATCAAACGGGTATGGGGCGAGCATACCGACAATCTGCTCAATTGTTCATTTTCATATACCGACAGGAATCTTGCGAGTATAATCTATACCAAATATCTCTGTATCTTCAGGAATTTCTCTCAGGAACATTACGAGGTCCGGTATTATAAAGACGAACCACATAGCAATGCATTCAAATCGTTTCTCGCGTTCCCCGTTGGTGTTGACAAATGCAGGGGAATGATCCTTCTCGAATCAACGCATCCGGACACCTATTCTGAAAGCAGCAGGGACCTGCTCTCCCGTCTTGTCTCCTCCGCAGGCATTGCCATTGAAAAGATGCAGCTCCTTCAGCAGACGGAAAATCTTGCAATACGGGACGGCCTTACCGGGCTCTATAACCACCGCCAGTTCCAACTAATGCTGAAAGAGGCGATTACACGTTCCATCAGGTACAACAAACCGCTTTCTCTGGCCCTATGCGATATCGACCACTTTAAAAAGGTTAATGATACGTATGGGCACCGCTTTGGTGACACCGTGCTAAAAACAATTGCCGGGAAACTGCAGAGCAGTATTCGTGAAGGTATTGATAATGCCGCACGATACGGCGGAGAAGAATTCACTCTGATTCTTGCAGAAACCGATGCCCGGAGTGCGGTCGAAACAGTAGACCGTATCCGCCAGAAGATTGCCGACATGGTCTTTCAGAATCCCATGGGTGAAGAGATGCATATCACGCTCAGTTTTGGCATCGCCGTATACGGGGTGCATGCCAGGAATCAGGAACTGCTGATTAAACGGTCTGATAAAGCATTATACCGGGCGAAGGAAAACGGGAGGAACAGGGTTGAATTGTATTATGATACGTAAGCGTTCACAGAACGTTGAAATTGCGACGTCCTGAGCTTGTCGAAGGGGAAACTGGTAATTTTGGATTTTCCCTCCTTCAATAAAGCTTTGGAGGACACGAGATTTTGGATTTCAACCCTGAACGGTTACTTATAAGCATCCAATTCATATACAGGTTTTATGTTTTTTCCCAATTCCCAATTCCCAATTCCCAATTCCCAATTCCCAATTCCCAATTTCCAATTTCCAATTTCTAATTTCTAATTTCCAATTTCCAATTTCCAATTTCTAATTTCCAATTTCTAATTTCCAATTTCCAATTTCTAATTTCCAATTTCTAATTTCCAATTTCAAGCCGCAAACGGCTTCAAAATATCTTTTCCGCCAAATCATTCACCGCCCGGCAGGAAATAAGCTCAATACCTTTACACTTTTCAGCCCAATCACTCCGTTTGGTCGGCACTGGTACCACACACTGCTTAAATCCCATCCCTGCGACCTCTTTTAATCGCGGAAGCATACTGTTTACCGGACGAATCTCTCCGCCAAGGCCTATCTCACCGATAAAGGCTACTCCATTGCGGACCGCTATATTGCGGAATGATGAGAGTAATGCTGCGGCTATGCCAAGATCAATGGCAGGTTCTGAAACGGTCAAGCCGCCGGTAATATTAAAGAAGATATCGTGATCACCAAGACTGATACCGGCATACCGTTCAAGCACCGCTATAAGCAGGGCGAGTTTCTTCGGATTTATCCCTGAGGCTACCCGCTGCGGTATGCCGAAATGGGTCGGATTCACCAGCGCCTGCAGTTCAACCACCAGAATACGGCTTCCTTCAAGTACCGGCACAACTGCTGTACCAACCTGCGGCGTATCACGATGCATCAAAAAAAACTCCGACGCATTGGGGACTTCATGCAGCCCGGTATCGGTCATTGACAGCAGTGCAATCTCGCCTGAAGGGCCAAAACGATTTTTAATCGCCCGCAGAATCCTGTATTGATAACTTGAATCCCCCTCGAAATAGAGTACCGTATCAACCATATGCTCAATGACCCGCGGTCCGGCAATGGCGCCTTCCTTGGTCACATGGCCGACAAGAAATAACGCGGTATTCGATTTCTTTGCATGGCGCATGAGCAGTGCGGTGCATTCACGAACCTGCGATACCGATCCCGGCGCGCTTTCGAGTTCTTCAGAAAAAACGGCCTGGACAGAATCTATCACCACCACATCCGGTTTAAGCTGTACCATTGTTTCAAGTACACGCTCCATGGCTGTTTCGGTCAATACAGAGATAGGAACCGATTCAATACCCAATCTCCGGGAACGAAGGGATAGCTGCTCAAGGGACTCTTCACCGGAAACGTAGAGAACGTTAAAATTTGCCTTATTAAAATGGGCTGCAATATGCAGCATGAGGGTGGACTTTCCAATACCGGGACTACCGCCAACCAGAACCATAGAGCCCGGAACCAGTCCCCCACCAAGAACACGATCAACCTCGGGGAAACCGCAGTGTTTCCTTTTTATTGTCTCAGGTTTGCAGGATGATAAAACCACCGCCTCCTGTAGACCGGTTCCCGTTGATCGGGTTAAGGATGAACCTCCTGTCTTTTTCGGCTGCCGGAACTCACTGATGGTATCCCATTCACCACAGTTGGTACAGCGTCCCAGCCACTTGGGAAAATCTTCTCCGCAGTTATTGCATAGGTATATGGTTTTTGTTTTTTTAGGCATTTATTTAACTATTTAAATAATTTTCACTATGGTTTATGGTTATCAAAATAACATAATGCACAAGTTCGTCAGAAGATTAAAAAAAGAATACCTGATAAGAATTACCAGATAATAGAGCATTTCGATTATGATTGCCTGTACTCATAATCATACAGAGAACATTAATAAACTATAATTTTTATTAAAAAAACGGCTGAAAAGTACTCAAAATGAGTACACATTGTGTATTTTTATATTGAAATGGGACACAATTATTGGTACATTAAGGAATATGATGCAGCGAATCGAGTACTATAGCGATTATCGAAAATTTTTAAACGATTTGTATGAAGATCGGAAGAAACGCTTTCAATTCTTCTCAAGCCGCTATTTCTGCAGAAAAGCAGGCATCAAATCCCCGTCGCTTCTTAAAGAGGTAATAGACTGCAAGCGGAACCTTACCGATAAAACCATACCTGCTTTTGCCAAAGGTTTCTCGCTCACTGAAAATGACACTGCATTTTTCAACCTCCTTGTCCATTTCAATCAGAGCAGCGATCCACAGACTAAACAGCAGCTTCTTGAACAGATGCGGGGACTTACCAGAAAAGTCAAGCAGGAAGTCGTTCCTGCGGATCAGTATGCTTATTATTCAAAATGGTACAATCCGGTTGTACGGGAATTGGCATGCCTTCTTGACTGGAAAGGAGATTATGGCCTGCTTGCCCATTCCGTTGCACCGCCAATAAAAAAAACCGAAGCCCGGAAAAGTGTCGAATTGCTTCTTGAACTAGGTTTTCTTGAAAAGGGGGAAGACGGCACCTATATCCAGAGTTATCCTGCTATTACTACCGGCCGGGAGGTCACCTCTTTGGGTGTTCGTGCCTTAAACAGTGAACTTTCAAAGATGGGAACAGGGGCTATTGAGCGGATCCCGCCCACAGAGCGCGATATATCAAGTCTTACGATTGGTATTTCCCTGAAGAGTTTCAGCCTGATAAAACAGGAAATACAGGAGTTTAAAAATCGAGTTATCCGTATCGTCGATGATGATAAGGATTCCGACCAGGTACACAATTTGAACGTGCAACTGTTCCCGCTCAGCACTAAAGTAAAAAAGAAAGACCGTGATCATGACAAAGAATAGTGTTTGCCTGCTATTTCTTTTTACCGGTACCGCCATTCTGATGTATGTATCCTGCACTCTTGATATAGCCGGCGGTTCAAGTGATCACGGGAATGCGATGGTAGCGGGAATCATTACCGATACACTTAATAATGGTGTGGCGGATATTACTGTCCGACTTATTCCAGCGGATTTCAACCCGGTACAAAGTGATTTTGATCCCGACTCACTTACCGCTATAACTAACGACTCCGGAGTGTATAAAATTGACGGAGTATCTAAAGGTACTTACACACTTACCGGAGAAAATGCTGCACAGACACTCAGTTGTATAAAAAAAAGAATTCCTGTAGATACCATGGACATTGATACCATTTCCGCAGTGGTTAAGCGGCCGGGGCATATAATAATTTTTGTCGACTCCACTATCTGGACAAACGATTCAATGCTTACTGTTTATATCCCCGGTACCAATATTTATGCGCACGCCACACATATTAACGACACCGTATATCTTACCAATGTCCCCAGCGGAAACCATACCGTGATGATCTATTCGGAAATGCTGGATACCACAATAACCATTGACAAAGAATTCTCCAATTTCCTCGTCGTATCAGGTGGTATAACAAATTTTACCCTCTACCCCGAAATACCCCGAGGACCTGTCTCTGCAACAATAAACGACTCCTGTATTTTCAATACGATATTCAAGTACAACACCTGGATACCGGATATAATTGTAGAGTTTATTGAGTATCGCTTTGCGTGGGGAGATACTGATACTTCACACTGGTCACCGGACCTTAAAGCCACGCACCGGTGGTTAAAACCAGCCACGTATCCAATACGGGCACAGTTGCGGTACCTGCCGTCCGATACAGGTATTGTAAATCAACTCGTCGAACCGTTCTATTCAGGCTGGTCCAAATCGGCTTATATTTCAATTACCAGCCGATAGGAGCATGTACCTTAAAAACGTAACCATCTCCGACTTGAAATTTTAAATAAATCCTCCAGTTCAGCTATACTCAAATGCCCTGAGCAAGAAACAACTATATGCATAACGAATTAATTTTTAAGGAAGTTATGTACTCAAAATGAGTACATAAATATACTTTTCCTGTGGATAAATCTCTCATTTTTTATTAGTTTTATGGGTAAGAATCAGATGGATACGAAAATAAAATAACGTACCATTTAATCACATACATCCAAAGGAGGGCTCATGAAAAAGGTTTACTATCTTTTCTGGACTACCCTGCTGTTCGCATCTCTGCTCCAATCAGCATTCGGACAGGATAAAGAGATTACGGTGTCCGGAAAAGTCACAGATTCTGCAGGGACAGCGATCCCTGAAGCAATGGTTGTCCTGGGAACAGGACTTATCAATAATGGCGATACTGCGTATACGGCAAATGACGGAAACTTTACTAAAAAAATAATGGTTAACCAGAATGCCTATGGTATTATGTATCAGATATCAAAAACTGGCTTCGGCTCGAAAACTGGTTATGGGATTATTGATAGTACAAACACTGTTGATATAGGAACTGTGGTCCTTTCATCAGGTATATCTCAAAAAATTACTGTTACTGGAAGAGTTATAGATTCTACAACGGGAGATCCTATTGAAGAAGCATTTGTTCGATTGTCTACAACATTGTGGATTACTGATACGTTATATGATAGTGTGTATACAGACAGAGAAGGTAAATTCTCACACCAAATGGATGCCGGCAATTTAACCGGACAACAATCGCGCTTGTTATACCTCGTAACCAAGAGAGGATACCTGCAGAAATACGGATTGCAACTGATTCAGGGTGTTTCAATTGATTTAGGTGATATTAAATTGATGAAGGATCCAGTATCAATTTCGCCTACGATTTCAATTAAAAAATCTCAAGGTGACGGAAATTATATGGCTATTTATTCAATGAAGGGCCAGTTGCTCTACTCTGGCAAAAAAATAAACTTGAATACCCTTATTGCCCGAGGCCTTGTGAGGACGCAACCAGTAATAGTAAACTATCAACAAAACCATGAAAAAATGAACAGCAAAAAAATCCTTCTTAAGGAATAGGTGGTAAAAATTACACTATTTCAAGTGGTTGTGAGTAGCGAGTCCCGGTGATTATAAAATTCCATCTTTGCCGGGATACATATGGATTGCCGGGACTCGTTATTTGTTTACCTGTCAATGCCGCCAGTCGAGTACAGTGTGTACTCATACTGAGCAAAAAAAGGGGAATGCCACTAAAATATTTCATACAATCTTATCAGTTTAGTATACTTTAATATTAAGAACAATTATATTTACCTGGGTAGATAGAATACCGCCATTCCACCACACTTTATAAAAAAAAGGGGAGAGATTATGAATAAGATATTAACCATTACCTTCATAAGTCTGTTATCAACTGCTTTACTGTTTTCCGCGTTAGGAAAGGATATTACTGTAACGGGGAAAGTCGTTGATACAACCGGGGCCGGAATTGCCGATGCAATTATTCTCCTAACCGGAGATGCAGAGGCACTCAGCAATCCTCTCGATTCAAATGTCAATATCGACACAGCTTTTAGCGGTAGTGACGGTTCATTTACTAAAACAGTGACCGTTCCTGATAATGCATTTCTCCTTTATTATGGTGTGGCAAAAAGCAATTACAAACTTAAAATGGGTATTGGAATGATCGTATCGAATACCGCAGCATTGGGAAATATTGAACTGGTAATCGAAACATTTATTCCCGTTACCTTTACCGGTACGGTAAAGGACTCCCTTTCCGGGACTCCGCTCCCGGGCGCACTGGTGATACTCACTACCATACATGGTATCCTTGATTCGGTATTTGACTCGGTAGTTACCGATGTGCAGGGTTATTTTGCAGTGGAAATGGAAATAGGAGAAGGAGATACCGGCTTACTCGCGCCGAGGGGCATTTATATGGCATATGCCAACGGTTACGAATCAAAAATGGGCGTTGAAGTACTCGAGCAGGACAAGATTGAGTTCGGTGATATCCTGCTGAAAAAATTGATTGATCCAATCATTT
>CBDVBE010000044.1:0-23257 GCA_965372145.1 uncultured bacterium
ACTTTTGATCTTAATTTTCATAAAACGGAGAGGCAGGGATTCGAACCCTGGGAGCAGGAAATCCCGCTCAACGGTTTTCGAGACCGCCCCTTTCAACCGCTCAGGCACCTCTCCTGTATTGCTACCTTGACCAGATAAAATATGTTATGCTCTTTTTTGTAGAAAAAATGTTTTTTGCTTGAGTTTTTGTCTGCGATAATATATACTATTTATAGCCTAACGCAAACAATAACTCCCAAAAGGCTTAAAACTAATGAAATACTATCTCCTCGATTTTATACATAGGATTCAATCACAAGGCAGATACACTTTCACACTGACTGAGCTTAAAAAGTCAATGAATGTAAGCGACAATGCCTTAAAGGGGGCGCTATACAGATTATCAAAGAAGAATCGGATCTATTCGGTATACCGTGGTTTTTATGTAATTATTCCTCCGGAGTATTCAGGCATGGGTATATTACCCGCGTCACTTTTTATTAATGACCTTATGTCCTATATACAAAAACCATATTATGTAGGTCTATTAAGTGCCGCTGCTATGCATGGTTCAAGTCACCAGCAGCCCCAGGAATATTTTGTAGTTACACAGAAGCCTTCCCACAGAACAATACATGCAAAAGGAGTAACAATTAATTTTCATATTAAATCATCACTACCTTCGATAGGCATTGTTGAGAAAAAAACTGATACAGGTTTTATTACAATCTCCGGCCTTGAGCTTACCGCTCTGGATCTTTTCTTTTATGAAAAACGTATTGGAAGCTTGGAACGGGCTGTCACTGTTTTAAGCGATATAATTGATTTGGTGGATGTTCAAACGTTGGGAGAAATTGCAGAGCAACATTTCCCAACAACCTGTATCCAGCGTTGTGGCTATGTTCTTGATAGTGTTTTGGAATTCAAAAAAGCCGCGGATGTCCTCTTTAATGCGATTCACCAAAGAAAAACATTCCGTGTACCCTTAAGCTCTTCAAGTATAAAAAAAGGATATCCAAGCAATAACCGGTGGAAAGTTATTGTAAATACAACTCTGGATATAGAAATATGATACCGCGTGCATTTATTACTGAATGGCGGGAGTATGCTCCATGGCAAACCAATGAGCAGATTGAACAGGATCTGGTAATCAGCAGAGCGCTTGTTGAATTGTATTCGGACGACATGGTGCAACAAAAACTGGCTTTCCGTGGAGGGACGGCATTACATAAACTTCATCTTGCACCTCCGGTTCGTTATTCTGAAGATATTGACCTGGTTCAAATTGAACCGGGTCCGATTGGAGAAGTGTTTGACAGGGTACGTAACGTCTTGTCATTTCTGGGCGAACCACGTATTAAACAGAAAAATCGGAATAACTTAATTACCTATACATTTTCTTCTGAAATACCGCCTGCAGTACCGTTGAAATTGAAAATTGAAATTAACTGCAGAGAGCATATTGCAGTGTTTCCTTTACAAAAAATTAATTATAAAGTAAAATCCCGATGGTTTGCCGGGGAGTCTCTTCTAACGACCTATACACTTGAAGAGCTTCTCGGTTCAAAAATACGTGCTCTCTATCAAAGAAAAAAGGGGCGCGATCTTTTTGATCTCTGGTATGCAATTACACAGGCAGAGCCTTCCCCGGAAAAAATAATTGAGGCGTTTAACGTGTTTATGAAAAGCAGCGGTGTCTCTATCACAAAAAATCAACTGATAAAAAATATGGAATTAAAAATACAGGATGCTATGTTTATAGGAGATGTTCAAGGCCTTCTTCGTGTTCCGGTAAAAGACAAGTTTAACATTGATGAAGCATGGCAAATGTTGTTAAAATATTTATTCTCCTATCTCAAATAGAAGGGCATGTTTCTAATTTGAAAAGATGTTTTCTGTTTGCCCTGGTTGTTTTAATCTCTTTAACTTTATCGACACTCTGGCGTAATTCTAACACATTGTCCAATACATCCTTTAAACGGTAATTTTTGTACGGAATCGTCCCCATTCGAGACCGCCCCTTTCCCTGACAAATCAGGACTATAGCAACCAGTTCAGGCACCTCTCCTTAAACACAATAGTGTATGTAATCTTAATTGTTTTCCTTTATCCGGGACAATATCTTCTTAAGAATATCATTTAGAATCAATTTTACAGTGCCGTTTACAATGCCAATTACTGGTGTACTGTCAACCAATACTGTTTTTATGACACAACGAACCCGGTTTTGCTCAACATTTAACTGAACCGGTGAACTTCCGTTTTCCGAATAACGGAATAAAGTACATCCAGGCCTTCATTTTATTTACCCCCTGCAATGAACTATCTTTTATACCGATATTCATTTTTTAAATAACACCGGTTTACCATACCATGGCATCAGCAGCCTATACCGAGTATACCAAATTGATGAAGCGCGGTGCATTCAAAGATGCCGCCGGATTTGCAGAACGCCTCTCGCTTGAGCCGGGAGAGAACAGCGGTTTCTGGCTGACTCAGCAATCGCGCGCCCTGTTGCGGGCGGGGCAGCAGAAAAAAGCGTACGAATGCGCGCACCAGGCTGTCCAGTACGCTCCCGGCAACAGCTTTGCCCAGCTTGCTAGAGCTGATGCCCTGCTGAAACTCCGGGAGTTCAGTAAAGCACAGGATGATTTCACCGAGCTTCTGCATGCCCCGAAAACGTTTTCGCGGGCCCGTCAGGGGGTTCTGGAGTGTCTTGCTCAGACGACAAAGGACTGGGATCGTATACTGGCGCTGATTGCAGAATGGGATATGCCCCCGGAAGAGGCTTTTCGCTGGCGGGTACTGGCCCTGATCGGATTGAAACGGAATGAAGATGCTGTTGCGGCATGTCATGAATGGCTCAAGCGACTTCCCGACAATCCTATGGCTCTCTGGCAGTTGACCGATCTTGAAATCGAAAGGGACGGCCTTGATCAGGTTATCAAACGCATGGCGCGCATTTCCAGAATTCCCTCGCGTCCACCGATATATACTGAAATATATGCCTCTCTCTGCCGCCGGTCAGGAAGCATGGAAACGGCTTTGGGCCAGTATACAAAACTTGCTCGGAAGACCGGCGATACGCGTATTATCCGCAAGCAGGCGTTCGCGCTTGCGAAATGCGGCCGGGAAACGGAAGCGATTCCCCTCATGGAAGAACTGCTGCGCCTTGATCCGAAAGATATGTATATTCACACGTCGTATGTCGCGGCATGTAAACGGATCGGCGACCCGGAACGGGCCGGCCGGTTTTATCAGGAGCTCCTTTCGATCTATCCGGATGAAAAATCGCTTTACGGCCGCCTGAAAAAAATCAGGGTACAGACAGGTGAGGTATGACTACAGAACATGATTTTTCACTGCATATCGGCGACCTCATTGAAGTGCCGCCCGTGCAGACCGTTATCCGTCTTGATGAAGCTCTTCAGAAATCCAACCGGGTTACCGAGAGTTTCGTTTTCACCGCCGATGTATCAAACCATATTGCCGTTCTTGCCAATGCAATGCAGCAGGAGAACGGCAGGGGGTGCTTTATTCAGGGGGATTTCGGTTCGGGAAAATCTCATTTTCTTGCAGCGCTCGGCGCCTGGCTTGCCGGAGATGCCGGTACCGAACGGCTCACTGCCGATCATGAAGGGCTCAGAACCCTGCAAGAATCCGGACGGCGCTTTCTGCCGGTCGCGATCTCGCTTGTTAATTACCGCTCGTCAACACCGCTTGAAAGGATTATCAGTACCGCCATTGAAAATTCCCTTGCCGGGCATGGGGTGCAGGTCTCGCTTTCCCCGCTCACCATTTTTTTAAACCATTTCAAAAAGCTCCTTGAGGAACCGGCGCTGGCAGCCGAGTTCGACTCATTCCGGGGCAGTACCGGCACTATCGATACCTGGTTTGCATCGGATAACCGCCAGGCTTATATTCAGGCAGTCGGCTTCCTCAAGCGCCAGGGAATAGACATTCCCGAGCTGCTGGTTGAAGAGAAATATGAGATTTTTTCCGAAGCGGTCAGCGCGGTGCAGGATGCCGGATTTCACGGCCTGGTCCTGCTTATCGATGAGCTGTCCGAGTTTTTCCGCTCCAAAACGAGCAGTTCCCTTCTCAATGAAGACGCGCGAACCTTGCAGTTCCTGGGAGAACTCAGCGGCAGCAGCCCGTTGTGGATTATCGCCGCGGTACAGGAAAGTGTAGAGCGCACCGGTGATATTGCCCAGGCGACCTTTCGCAAGATAAAGGACCGTTTTCCCATCAGGTTCTATTTATCGACGCTGCATATTCGCGACCTGATAGCCAAACGGCTGATTAAACATAAAGAAGGTGCTGACGAGCACCTGTATCATATCCACGAAAACTACCGGAACTACTTCCCCTCTTTTACCTGCGCCTGGGACATTTTCCGTACGATATATCCGATTCATCCCACAACACTCTCGCTTCTTGAAGGCCTGGGCGAGCTGTTTTCCCAGCACCGCGGCATCGTTGATTTTGTCCATGCGCGCTGCGCCGGTGATCCTGCCAGGGGGATACAGGGTATACTTGACCATCCGTGCACCGAACTTCTGGCGCCGGACAGCATTTATGAGCATTTCACCACGCGGCTTTCGGAATTCTCCGCGTTCCACATCTACCCCCGCCAGATTGTACCGCACCTCGACGAGGTCATTGAGAAGGTGCTTGACAAGGAAGATCATGAACTTGCGCGTAAACTGATCCGGATACTGGTGCTGTATACTATTCATCCTACTGCAAAGCGGCCTGATGTGCGCACCCTTGCGGAATTGTCCTCCTGCCTGCTCGCGTCACATGACCCGGATGTCAATGTCCAGTTTATTGCAGACGCGGTGCTGGATCCTATTGTGGAACACAGCCGTTTTCTGGTTAAGGAACCCTGCACTGCGGACTATACCCGGACGGTATATACCATTATAACTCAGGAAGACCACGGTAAAACGCTCAAGGCAAAAATAGCACGGGCAACAGGTGAGATACTCCCGAAGGACCAACGGCTTGTTCTCGAGCCGCTTTCGCGGTTGGAGGCATCCATCTCCTGGCCGGGGCCCGAAGTATTACAGCACCCGGTTGAACGGACAGTTACCTGGCGCCAGAGCCCGCGCGCGGCGGTTGTTGTATTTATCCAGCAGGGGATGGAAAAAGTGCTTGCCGACCGGATAGGCAGTATGATTGAAAGCGGAAAAGTCGATTTTGCCCTGGTAATTTCTGTAGGCGCCACCTCGTTTTCCTGCGCCCATACTGCGGTCTGGCAGATACCCTTTTCGGGCGGTGACCATGATGTTCTCCGCGAATTTCTTGCGCTGACCATGCTCGCCGGCGAGCTCAGCCGGTCGAACCCGGCTGACGCACCGCTTATCCCGCTGATAAACGAGCGTATCACCTGGTCGGAACAGGCTGCTGCGCAGGAGATCCTTGCCCGTATCTATACCGGCTCTTTCAGCAATCCGGCGATACACATCGATTCCCCGGCGCTGCAGATAAAACGGTTTGATCGGCTCCTCGAAGCGGCAGGTGACTATGTGCTTGAAGAGCGGTACCCGAAATTCAAACAGATCGCTTCAACACACCTGCTGCCTTCACCGCGGTTGTACCATGACCTGTTCGAACATTTTATCGTTCCCGGCTCTGTCACCCTCGGCGAAGCGCGGAATATGGGGCTGAGCCAGGCCATCGACTCCATTGCCGCACCCCTGGGACTGGTGGAGGTCAAATCGGGCTCCTACCGTGTCTCTCCCAATCCCGCGGATCATGCATTCCTGTCGTATGTATTCGGTCTGTTCCATGCATCGGAGACGACACCAATTGAACAGGTTCTTCACCTTATGCGGACCGGGCCGTACGGTGTTCCTGCTGATACGGCTGAGTTCCTTCTGGCGTCCCTGGCCCACAGCGGCCTTATTTCTCTGCTGCGCCAGGGAAGAAGCGTTCCGCTTGATTTCCTGAAACTTAATTCTGTTGCCAATGCCGATGCAGTCGCCCCCGGAGAGCTTATAAGCCAAAACGACCGTGAAACGTTACAGACAGAGTGCGCCTTCCTGTTCCCGGCCGGTAAAGGCCCCGGCCCGTTCGGCCTGAAACAGCAGCGGGAACTCTGGCAGACCGTTGTCAAACTTAAAAAGAGCCTTCAGACGCTGCTCCACGAGCTTAACAGCACCCTCGTTTCGGTCTCTGAATATTCTGCGTTCGCGTCATTCGATCTGGATGCAATACGCGAGAAATGCGCAGATATCCAGAACATTATTGATGAAATAAAGGTTTCCTATACTGCACGTGACGGTCTTGAACGCTTCTGCCGCACTTGGCGCCAGCTTGACATCACTGCAGAGGATATGGGATTTATAAAAAAATGCAGGCGTTTTTTTCTGGAGCATGCCGAGTATTTTATCTTTATCGTTCATTACCTGCGCCATCAATCCGTTGAAAACGCCGTTCGCTGCGACACCGGCGTTGAAGAATGTTACAATGAGGTCACGCGTTTTATACAGGACCCCATGTGCATGGTAATTATCGATGAAGGTCAGGGGCTTGATCAGGCCTTCGCTGTTTTCCGAAAAACCTATGCCGCTTGTTACAGCGGCTTTCACGAACGCTTCTACAAAACAGTTGAAAAACCGGCTCTTTCAAAGTATGCACAGCGGGTGCTTTTCATTCTGCGAAACCTTGCCGGCGTCAGCGTACTTGATCGCCCGCCCGGACTCGAACAGCTCCTGCAGGAGTTTGACAAGCCGCCGATGCCGGTGTGCCGCCGCTCAGTACACGAGGAGCTGCTTCGATCACCGGTGTGCGGATGCACTATCAAAGTCGGTGACGAACTCCCCGCACCGGTTGCAGAAGAACCGGAAAAAACAATTGAAACATGCCTGGAACAATATGTGCGGATTCTGGGATCGCCTGAAGTGCTCGAGCCTCTTGGCGCGCGGATCTATGCCCTCGGGGACATCAATCCCGCAGTATCCAAACGGCTCGACCGCCTGTGCATCCTGTTGAAAAAAAAGAAGGCCGTTGAACCGACGCTGCTGCTTGATCTGCTTGACGCTGAAATTATCGGGGAAATAGGGGTGGCGGTTTCCGGACGTACCGTTATCACTCCACGCCCGCTTGACTCCCTCACCGCAACACTTGCGGGCAGGAGGCTGACGCCGGATAAAATACGCCGGATAGTCGATGAATGGCTCGCTACAGCAGACCGTGAGGCTATTATTTCCATCGAGGGCTCTGCACCCGCAGTTCCCGGGAAGAAGATCGGCTTGCCGCAGTGGTGGCTCTTTCTCAGGCCTGACATTTTCCCGGTGCAGCAGAACGCTCTTTCCGAAGCCGAGCTTGAAAGCATAGCGCAGTCTGTAGAAGAATTGTTTCCTGCAGGCGATTTAAATAAGATCCTTTCCGGATTCGATACCGGACAACTGGTGCGATTTATTATCGGCGAACGAATCCACACCCGTGCTCTCCGAACCGCCTGGCTGCAGCTTGCTCAGCGGGTGTGTGCAAACGATGTCCTGCCGGAGGATATTGACACCGGTTCCATGCATATACATCCTACGGAAGCAGCAGCGCTTGACAGACGAACAAAACAACTGCGCACGCTTGCCGGGCGCATGCGTGCCCCGTTCCCGCAGCGGCTGGGAACCCGCATTCAGTGCGCCTCGATTATTCATGATCCCTGGGCGAGCCTCGATCTTCAGAACGCCGCCGAAGGCCTGATACGGGAGGTAACCGCCGCAGGCGGAGACTGGCTGGCAACCCTTCCCGTTCTTGAACCGATCGATCTGCTTGAATCGCCGGTGGTGCTGCTTATCGATGCCCTGGCACCGGATATCTGGCTGGACGTTCTTCCTGCACTGGAACCTTTTCTGAAAAATACCGTGCAGACCTGGTCGCGCCTTGAAGCCGCGCCTCAAACCGTCCCTGCAATGAATGCGTTATTCAACCTTGACCACCGCGCTGATCCGATTGATTCATTTGCAGCACAGGATATTGCCTATAACCGCATTGAGGGGAATGAATCAGTTGCTCTGACCGACCAGATGCTGCCGCTGGTCCGGGACTCGGCCGCAGTTATCCGTCTGGGAATACTTGATCGGGCAGTCCATACCGGCAGCATGCGGCTCTGCGACCTACCCGAACTCCTCCATACCGTGCTCAGCAATAACCTTCCGGGCCTTATCGAACTCTGCTCCCGGGAGAAACGAAAACTCATTCTAACAACCGATCACGGTTTGACGTTTTCAAAGAAACGCCTGTCTCACGGTACGTCAGGCCTGTTTGAACAGGCGATTATACGAGTAGTATGGGATCTGTAACCCACCTCAGCATAAGTGTATCTCAATCATTATGCAAAATGCGAAGGTGTTTTCTCCCATGGTTAAGAAAGCCTATCGATCCGGCTATAAAAACAAAAAAATGGTTTGAAAGGTTGCATTAAACCTGTGGGAAACATGTTTCGCGCGGAAAGGGAATTCGGTGAAATCACCACATTTCCCGATAAGAGTGAGGTTCCGGCTGAAAGGTTACTGTCCTGTCATGGTTAACACTGCATGCTCATTTAAAACACCACCATTATAAGTAATCTTTATATCGTAATCCTTAAAACCACTCTTTTGAATACTAATTGAAATTGTTCTATTTAACGGTGGGTTTTTTATAGTAAACGGTGTGATACCAATTATACGATTACTTCTTATTGACACAATGTTTGCCCCTGATGGCTCCGAAGTAAATACCATTTTATCAGAAACAGGTTCTGTGACAGCAGTGATTATATCAGCATTTGATTGATAGCTGTTTGCGTTTATATTGCTTATTTGATCTGAAGAATTCTCGGTTGAGCCAAACGAAGTCACCACCAAACTGATGCCCAAACCTATAAGAAAAACAAGTAACATGCAGATAACAACCTTAATTATCAATCCCTTTCCGGCGCCTGAAAATTTATTCTCATCATCAAGTAATTTATCGAAGTCTTTTACCTTTCCTGACGTTCTACTCTGTGGAACATAATATGCATTATAGACACCTTTATTCTGTGGAGGTGTTGGCTTAACCGTTACCGATGATGAGGAGGCATGAGGATGCAACGGTTGATTCTGAGGTGTGAATGTCTGTTGAGCAGCATGTTGGTATGTTCTCTGGAATCGCTGCTGTTGTTGAAAATCATATTGCGTTTGTGCATTCCTTGTGAATGCCTGCTTTTCCTGCGGCCTATGATTACCAGTACTATAATTAGAAACCGTTTGATTTGAGGGAAATTGCGCGGGTTGTGATTTTAGAACGCGTTTTGGGGGTACAGGTCTTGGGGAATGTATATGTTTTGATTCAAAAAGATCTTTTTCCAGCCCTTGAGCATAATTTCTAATAATAAAAAAAATAACATGAAAGAGAATCCCTGAAAACAGGGCGAAAAGGCCTACATGTAAAGCATTAATATCCGATTGAAATAACGAGGTGTTAAAAGAGATAATCTTCTGTACTTTGAAAGAATAGACGAGCCCTGCACCACCAAATAATTCCAAAACTAATCCCACCACAAAAAATAACGGCTTTAATTTTATCAGGAAAATCATTGCAACCTTCTTTTGGTTAAAAATGGATATTTTTATTCTTTTATTTACCAACTGTAAGGCGACAAAAAATTGAACCCACACTAGTTACTCAAGCATATTCAGGCTATAGAGGATAGTATAACCGGTAAAGAAATTAATAAACAATTTCTATCCTCTATCCGGATTACTCAACTCTTTTTAGTAATATATATGTGGCAGATGATTGTTCGTGTGACATTTACTTGAGGAGTTAAAGACCTCCTAAAATGTCATGTACAATCTATCATCATGGAATTGATTCCACCCCCATCAGTTGATAATATACTATTCTACTCGATCTCCTGAATATTATTTTTTCCTCGCAATTATAGAGAAATAAATTTATAATTAATATTCGTCTATAATAAACAATATTTTTAACTGTTTTTACAGATCAGAATAGAGCGTTTTCAAATATATTGTATCTCCATAGGAGACTTTCGGGTATGTATATACGGTGCTGGGGATCCCGCGGTTCTATTCCTGTCAGCGGCAGAGAATACACTAAATATGGTGGTGACACGAGCTGCCTTGAAATCCGTTCCAAAGAGGGTGATCTTATAATTGTTGATGCCGGTACTGGAATAAGACTGCTCGGTGATAAGTTATTGCTTGAAAAAAATGACAACTTTGATATGCTTTTCACTCATGCCCACTGGGATCACCTCATGGGATTCCCTTTTTTTAAACCGCTTTTTAAAAAAGGAACAACGATCTTTATTCATAGTTGCCTGTTTAACAAACCATCTGCCAGGACCATTTTTGATGGCCTTATGGAAAGGCCTTATTTCCCCGTTCAATTAAAAGATAAGGATATCAGGGCAAAAATAATTTTCCGAAAAACACCATCAACGCCATTTAAAATAGGATCTATTTCCATTCATCAAATAGCATTAAGTCATCCGAAAGACGGTGGTTATGGGTTCCGCTTTGAAGAAGATGGAAAGAGCTTTGTTTTCCTTACCGATAATGAGCTCGGACATGTTCATAAGGGTGGCCTTGCTTTCAACGATTATCTCGAATTCTGCAAAGGGGTCGACCTCCTTATTCATGATGCTGAATATGAAGATCAAGAGTACCGGCAGATTTTGAAAACCTCCGAGGAACCATGGGGGCATTCTGTTCTTTCAGATACGGTTCGTTTAGCAGTGGAAGCTGACGTCAAACAACTCGGCCTGTTTCACCTCAATGCGATGCGTACTGATGAGCGGGTTGACGTGATGGTGAAGAATGCAAAGGAAATCATCGCCCGGAAGAAGAAAAAAATGAAATGCTTTGCCGTTGGATCCTCATTTGAAACCACGCTGTAACAACACACAAAACAGAGCGTGTCTATTCTCCTCCTATTTAGTGCTTGGTCGAAATGACAGTTTTTCCTAGTTTTCGGACAGACACTATTTAATTAATTTCACAACAATATTTTCTGCGGGAAATAGTCGCGAGAGAAAAGTTGCTTCGTAGATGGTTTCTCTAATCTTCCTGCTCGCATTCACACCCCACTCAACAACATAGTTATACAGATACAGCTTCTTTTCAAAGGTGATTTTTGACCAGGCAATTCGTTCAAAGTGAAAATCAACATAGTATTCTCTCTGTGCGCGGGAATTCCTGACAAAATATTCAAAAGTCCGAATGGAAAACAACTTTTTATGGGTCGGGTCATCATAATTCCTTCGAGAGGTGAAATGCGGTACGCGTATGTGCATACGACCGCCTTTTTTCAAAATCCTGTGCAAATCCTTCAGGACCGGAATATAATCGACATGCTCTAAAACATCGCAGCAAAGAATAACGTCAAATTCATTCTCTTCAAACGGCAGGGGAACCTTCTCGATATCATAAACAATATCCACCCCGGATAACTGCACTGCATCCAGGTTAACCCACCCCTCCCTGATATCCTTGCCGCAGCCGACATTAAGCTTTTTCTGAGACATACGCTATCCTTGAATAACTTTCCGATCCGGGAATCTTACTCTTTGTCAATTCTATACGTTTTTACATTGAGTTTTCCATCTTTAATAAAATATTTTCTGACCTCTGTTTTAGCATCATAGTCCCAGACATAGGTCGTTGCTCCGTCATTACCGGTGGTAACAATTCTGCTCGAGCCTTTCCACTCCAATATCGCACCGGTTGCATGAGCAGAAGGAACGAATCCCCGATTATCAATTCCTTTTGGGAAAAAAGCGATTTTTATAAGTGTCAGTGCTATGAGAATAAACAGCACCTCCTGTACAGTAACTTGTTTCTTCATGCGTATCCTCCTAACGCGGGATAAACCCGCAAGTAAGTTCCTTATCAGATTCCTTTCTAAAAAACAAGAAAGCAATCTGTAAGGTACTAAAATACAAGTACCTGCCTGGTGGTTAATATTTTCGCCGAAGCTTTTTTTTAACATATTCGACAAACAGCGCTTCAAATCTTTTAAACATCTTTTCATACCGTTTTATCAGAGCAACCTGTTTTCCTGTTGCATTATGAAACGATGGGTTTTTCATTATCCTGCAGATAGCACGAATCTCCGTCTCATTAAAATAATACATAATGATTTTAATTCTGGTTTCAGTATATTCCCGGGAACGAAAGTAGGTTTGTATCAGTGCAGATATTTCATTCGTATGCTCTTTAAGGTCCTCTTCCTTCGCAACAATTCGTTGTATCACCGTATCGATAAATTCCTCAGTGGTATTTTCCTGAACAACTTCCATGAGCTCCAGTGCAGCCTCATAATGTGATTGTTCCCGGGCAAAACAAGGATACGACATAAGGAAAAGTACAATAATACCCGAATGAATAAAATTACTATTCATCGCTCTCAACTGCCTGATTTTATTAATAGTATTCTCACACATAGTTCTATTATTGTATATTGTTATCTTTCACTAATACTCTGTCTTTACATAAGCATATTATATTCCAATGAAACAGCACGACAGCCGGAATAAATGCTTCTGACTGACGATGTTCTTTTTGTAAAGACAGTATATATTTTACAATAGCATAGTTGCCCGATTCTTGTCAGTAAAAACTAAAATATATTTGCCATTTTCAAATGGGAAACAAATACACAGTAAGGAGGGTTATTTCCATGGCTTCAAAGCAAAAAACACCATCATCTCAAACACCCAAGGCCTATTCAATAAGCCCTGAGGGAGAAAAATTCGAGCTTCCTCAGAAAAATCAATACACCGCAGAATTCAAGCGGGTAGAGAAGCTGGTCAACAAGGCCCGCAAAGAGGGCAAGGAAATTGTTGTCGTTATGGGTGTCGGGTTTGTCGGTGCTGTCATGGCGGCGATCGTTGCCGACACCAGGGATAAAAAAGGACGGTACAGCAAATTTGTTGTCGGATGCCAGCGCCCAAGCGCCAGAAGTTACTGGAAGATTCCTCTTTTGAACCGCGGGGAATCACCGGTCAAGGCAGAAGATCCCGAAGTAGAAGAACTGATAACCCGCTGTGTTGTCGAAGTAAAAACACTTATCGCCACCTATAACAATGACTGCCTCAAACTGGCAGACTGTGTCGTAGTAGATGTGCAGTGCGACTATGCAAAGAACGATTGCGGTAACATGCGCACGGGCGAGGCGGATATGGCTGCCCTAGAAGCTACCATGCGGACAATCGGAGAGAAAATTCCGCCGAAATGTCTGACTCTCATTGAAACAACCGTCGCACCCGGCACCACTGAATTTGTTGCCCTGCCTATCCTTAAAAAAGCATTTGTCGAGCGTGGGATTAAAGCGACACCGCTGCTTTCCCACAGCTTTGAACGGGTGATGCCCGGAAAGGATTACGTGGCAAGTATCCGCGATTTCTGGCGGGTATGTGCCGGGTGTAATGCGCAGGCCAAAAAGAGGGTTGAAAAATTTCTCCATGAAGTACTCAATACGAAGGACTTTCCTTTAACCGTTATGGAACGGCCCATCGAGTCTGAAACCACTAAAATTATTGAAAACTCTTATCGCGCAACAATACTCGCCTTTCTCAATGAATGGAGCCTGTTTGCCGAGCGAAATGGTGTTGACCTGATCAAGGTAATCAAAGCCATTAAAATGCGTCCGACACACAGTAATATTATCTTTCCGGGCCCCGGTATCGGCGGCTACTGCCTGCCGAAAGACGGTGGACTCGGCTACTGGGCTTACCGTCATATTCTCGGATTCGAAGATGGTGACAGCGTATTCAGGATTACCCCGACGGCAATCGATATCAATGACACGCGGGCACTTCATGTTGCAGAACTTACCCGAGATGCCCTGAGGAACATGGGACGGTACATTGCCGGTGCGGACGTTCTGATCTGTGGCGCCAGCTACCGCCAGGATGTGGGTGATACCCGGTACAGCGGCAGTGAGATGGTCGTCCGCAAACTGACTGAAATGGGTGCGGAAATGCGTATCCATGACCCATACGTTGAACACTGGTATGAACTGGAGACCCAGGAAACCTATCCTGCTCCCGGTCACTCATGGAGCAGATTCTTCAGAAATCAGGACGGCCTGGTTAACGCCCGTGTGCAAAAAGACCTGAGGGCAGCTTTGAAAAAAGCAGAAGCTGTTATCTTTGCCGTACCACACATGGAATATCTCAATCTCAATCCGGCAGATATTGTTAAATGGGCCGGCGGGCCGCTTGGAGTGGTTGACTGCTTTGGTATATTAACCGACGAACAGATAAAGACCTATTTTAAACTCGGCTGTGAAGTCAAGGCTCTTGGGCGTGGACATATTCAGCGTATAAAAGAAGAGGTACGAAATACAAAACGCTAGTTAAAAAAATATCTGTACCTTTGTCAATATGTGGGATAGATATTTTGGTATCTATCCCCTTTTTTTTGATTTCGCCAGTAGTAATAAAGCAACCGGTTTTCCCCTTCGTATCTCCAGAAACAGAAAACATATTGAAAATACTGAGAAAGAACAATATAATCAAAACAGGAAAAACGGAATACCCTCGTACCACAAAGGGAGTTATTTAACATGAAGCGATGGTATGATAAACATAGAAAACTGGGAACGTTATTAGACAATTTTAAGGGAATGAGGAAATATAAACGCGACAAACTTGCCACCGGAATCATTGACATAATAAAGGAGTATGACGGCATGTTGATCGACGACAAGGTTATGGAATTTCCTCTGGACCTCCCGCAGCGTCGCTGGTACGATAAAGATCCTTATCTGTGGCTCATATTCAACGGCCTGAGTCTGGCAGATAAAAAACTCCTTAAAAAAGTAACGGCATACCTGGAAAAACAGATTACATAAATTCCACCCCACTCTTTAGTACCTTACAGATTGCTTTCTTGTTTTTTAGAAAGAAATCTGATAAGGAACTTACTTGCGGGTTTATCCCGCGTTAGTATTATCATCTATCCTCCTGTACCTGAATATATTTCCATCAATTTTTTTTATAATATTTTGCATATGTTCACTCTCTTTATGTATTATAATGTACTGATTATTCTCATGTAATCGTATCTAAATCAACCACATTAATAACGGTGTCAATCATCCCTTTATCCGAGAAGGAGGTTTCTCCTCATGCAAACACAGCCGGAAACAACCCGTCAATTTCCTAAATTTGTAATACTCTTTTTACTATTTATATCAACCACGTATATACCTGCAACATGTGGTGAAAATATCTATACCCTGGTAAACACCTACTTCGTCTCCCTTGACTCTGCATTTGGGGCAATAACACAAGGTGTATCACGGATAAACGCGTTAAATCCCATTGATGAATACTTTATTAGCACGCTCAATGATCATAGCGAATTCGAATACCTCATGCGTACCAACTCTAAAGGAAAAATTATCAGTAAAGCCGGCGGCGGGAAAGCAGCACCGCGCACCTACCGGTTTATCGGTGATCAGACATGGCATAAGACCACCGAAATCTCTAAAAAACCCTATTACGGAAACATTATACAGAAACAGGGATACTATCTTTTCTGGAACAGGCCGGTGATGGTAAGAACAAAGTCCGGCTCCCGGTTCGGCGGGGCTGTTGCCGTTAAAATCAATCTTAAAAAGTGCTTTCAGAATATTGCATCAAAGAACAAGATTCCGTTCCGGATTATATATAACAAAAAGACCCTCTTTTCAAATATCAAGAAAGGCGTGCCCGGTTCCTTTAGCGAAAATAAGCTTGCCGTGTATGGCATGCCCGGTCTGGTAGTCAGATATCCCACTTCGTCTGCAAAACCTTCTGTAGCTGCAGTACAGCCGACAGATCAAACGGCAGCAGCGCCTCCGGTAAAAGCGGAAGAAAAAGCCACAGAGGTTACAGAAAAAGGAGCAGCGCTGAAAGTAACGGCAGGGGAAAAAGCTTCTGCTCCTAAAAAGGAAATAAAAAAGGGCCCCAAGAAAAAAACCACCCCCGCAACCCTTGCTGCTAAAAAGGAAAAAGACAAACCGAGTGGCCCCAGCAGAGTGATTGTCCTTTTAATCGTTAGTGCCGTGTGCCTGTGTATCGTGGTTTTTTGTATGGTTGCCTTGAAACGGGCTGCAGACAAGCGCAAGAAACTCATTGAGGCTATTGACAAAGGCGAATTCTAACAATCAAAAACAATAAAAAAAGAGAGGATATCTACAATCCTCTCTTTTTTCTACTCTATAGAAATCATACAAGTGTGACTAATTTTTATCGAGCACAACGTCCACTTTTTTAAAAGGTAGCACCCTTCGACTGAAAGCATACCACACCGGGGGATTTAGGGGGCGCAGTTGTCAACGGTTAACAGAAACTGATTATGGGAACATGTACTTAGTTAGTGCCTGGCCGAAAACGTCATTCCCGCATGCTTTTGGCGGGAATCCATGCCTTAAAACATTAAAAAAGCTGGATTCCGGCCGAAAAGAATACCGGAATGACTGCAAACAGGTACTTTCCGGCCAGACACTAGTTAACAGATTCAACAGATTTTATCTCCGGAATTTCCTGTTTTAGAAGGCGCTCAATCCCGTTCTTCAATGTCATTTGTGACATGGGGCACCCTGCGCAGGCTCCCTTCAGGCGAACGGTAACAACACCATCTTCATAACCGACAAGCTCAACATCCCCACCGTCAGCCTGGAGCGCCGGCCGGATTTTATCAATTGCTTCTTGTATTTTCTCTTTCATAATACTCATTCCTTTCCGTTAAAAATATATATAAAACAGAGACCGTTAATTTCTTATAAACCTTCCGCTTTTCTGCTTGTCACAGCACCAAAGAACTGATCGAAAATCAATAATGACATTTCCATTCAAATCAATCGAGTATGCTGCTGTAAGATACAATGCGGTGTCTGCTATCTGATAAAAAAACTTTTCATCAAAATTCTTTAACCGCAATTCCAGGCTATCCTGTGAAAGGTAATAGGTGCCTGAAAATATTGTGTCAAGTTGTGCATTCTGCCCGGAATCGTTGTAGAATTCCGTCGTGAAGGAACTTTTATTAAAAGTGATTACAGAAGTATGAATTGTATCTTGTGGATAATCACATTTGTTATTATCGCATGTATATACCTCCACCCAGCGTCCCTGCAGCTCCTTCTTTTTTTCAGGAGAAACACTATCGGTACACATCGAACCCGCCAGTATCGATATACCCAGTATCCAGTAAAGACAATGCATATTCATTACAACAACCGTTTAAAAGTATTTTAACCGTTCACAGGTTCCGGGTTCAAAGGTTAGAATGCCCCTCACCCAGCTAAGCCGGATAAGTACCTTAACGAGTTTATCCGGGTTAAGTAATTGCCTTTTATCATTCTGTATTCTGATTTTTGTTTTCTGACTGCTGTTTTCTGACTACTGTTTTTAAAATTATTTCTCTTTTGTATACAAATATGGTTTAAGATATTGTCCGGTTGCAGAGGTCTTTTTTTTAGCTACTTCTTCAGGTGTTCCCGTAGCAATTATCTTACCGCCTTTATCACCACCTTCCGGCCCCAGATCGATTATATGGTCTGCGCATTTTATTACATCAAGATTGTGCTCAATGATTATTACGGTGTTGCCTTTGTCAACAAGCTCCTGAATAACATTCATCAACATCAGTATATCTTCAAAGTGCAGGCCGGTCGTCGGCTCATCAAGGATATACAGGGTGCGCCCGGTTGCCCGCTTTGCCAGCTCCGATGAGAGTTTAATCCTCTGTGCCTCTCCGCCGGAAAGTGTTGTCGCCTGCTGCCCAAGATGAATATAGCCCATCCCGACGCGGGAAAGCACCG
Organism: uncultured bacterium; assembly: GCA_965372145.1. Classification (GTDB taxonomy): domain Bacteria; phylum Fibrobacterota; class Chitinivibrionia; order Chitinivibrionales; family JANQEN01; genus CBDVBE01. Next base: position 17,794 of record CBDVBE010000044.1, read on the forward strand.
AAAGCTTCGACCGGACAGATGGTATATTCTGAAAAAAAATAAGAGCCTCATCAACGGTCATATCAAGTACGTCGGCAATAGTTTTTCCTTTATAGGTAATTTCCAGTGTTTCCCTATTGTATCGCCTTCCATGACATGCTTCACATTCGACATATACATCCGGCAGAAAATGCATCTCGATTTTTATCAGGCCATCCCCCCGGCATGTTTCACACCGGCCGCCTTTTACATTAAAACTGAATCGCCCTTTTTTATACCCGCGCATCTTGCTCTCGGGCAGCATGGCAAAAAGGTCACGGATCGGATCAAACGTCTTGGTATAGGTAGCCGGATTGGAACGCGGAGTACGGCCAATCGGCGACTGATCAATATCAATCACTTTGTCAATATACTGCATGCCGGTCAGCGATGAATAAGAAAGAGCCTCCCTTTTTGCATGATACAGCCTTCTTGCCAGAATCGGAAAAAGTGTTTGATTGACCAGAGTACTTTTTCCCGAACCGGAAACACCGGTAACACATATGAGGGTCTCCATTGGAAAGGAAACATCAATCTTCTTTAAATTATGGCCGGACGCCCCTTTAAGAGTCACTACCATTTTACTTCCCTTTCGTCTCTTTACCGGCAGGGGAATATATTTCTTTCCGGCAAGGTACTGCCCGGTAAGAGACTCTGTGCATCGGGCTATCTCCCGGGGTGTGCCGACAGCTACGACATGGCCGCCATGCACACCCGCTCCCGGGCCCATATCAATAATATGATCCGCAGCAGACAATGTTTCCTTATCATGCTCAATAACGACAACCGTATTGCCAAGGTCTCTCAATAAAAACAGTGTTCTCAATAATTTAGCATTGTCTCTGGAATGAAGGCCGATACTTGGCTCGTCCAGAATATAGGTAACACCGGTCAACTGCGACCCTATCTGGGTTGCAAGGCGTATACGTTGTGCTTCTCCACCGGAAAGTGTCGTAGAAGTTCTATCCAGCGAGAGATAGGAAAGACCTACATTTATGAGAAAATCAAGTCGTTGATGAATCTCTTTCAGAATCTGCCGCGCGATCTCTTTCTGTCGTTTTGGCAGATCCAACGCATAAAAAAATTCCTTTATCTTTTCAATAGACAAGGTAGAAAGCATACCGATGTTCTTCCCGTTGAGGAGAATCGCAAGGCTTTCCGGCCGTAAACGTGTCCCATTACATGCGGGACATTGCTTCCGGGACATAAAGCCCTCAATCCAGCGCCGCATTTCATCCGATCCCGTCTCCTTATACCGCCTGATAAGGTTGGGCATCACTCCCTCGTACTGTTTTTTAAACTGCGCTGTCCCATCACCGCTATGCGATCGCCAGTGAATCTGCACCTTTTCGTTGCCGGATCCATACAGAAGAATTTTTTTCTGATTTACTGAAATGGATTTAAATGGTTTATCAACCGGAATGCGGTAATGGTCGCAAACTGATGTGATAATCTGCCGGGTCCAGCTTCCTGTCACAGCACTCGCGTTCCAGGGAACAATTGCCCCTTCCAGAACGGATTTTCCAGGATCAGGAACTACCAGCTCCGGATCCATTTCCATAAGGTAGCCGAGGCCGTTACACTCCCGGCAGGCGCCAAAAGGGCTGTTAAACGAGAACATCCGCGGTGAGAGTTCGTCATAACTGACACCACAGGCGGGACAGGCAAGCAGCTCTGAAAAAACCAGCTCTTCGCTATCAACACAATCGATTTTTACCGTACCGTTGGTGCTTAATTTCAAAGCCGTTTCCAGAGAATCGGTCAGCCGCTTCCTGATACCCGTAGTATTTACCAATCTGTCAACAACCACTTCAATGGTGTGCTTCAGGTTTTTTTCCAGGGGAATCGATTCATCAAGGGTATATACCTGATCGTCAACACGAACGCGTATAAAACCGTCGCGTTGCAGCTTCTCCAGCAGATCACGATATTCTCCCTTTCTCCCGGAAATCACCGGTGATAAAATCTGAAAACGGGTTTTAGGGGGTAGAGCCATAATTCTATCGCAAATCTCCTGTACGGTCTGCCGTGAGATCTTTCGACCGCATTTATAACAGGTAGGAGTGCCGACCCGTGCATAGAGAAGGCGGAGATAGTCGTTTATTTCGGTAATGGTACCCACGGTGGACCGTGGATTATGACCGGTTGTCTTCTGTTCGATGGAGATGGCCGGCGACAAGCCTTCTATAGAATCAACATCCGGTTTCTCCATCAGGCCGAGGAACTGACGCGCATATGCGCTGAGAGACTCAACATACCGCCGCTGCCCTTCAGAATAGAGTGTATCAAAGGCCAGGGATGATTTTCCGGAACCGGATAAACCACTGATAACGGTAAAACTATTACGTGGAATAGTAACGGTAATATTTTTTAGATTATGCTCGCGGGCACCTTTTATAACAATGTCTTTGATTTTCATCTGGTAATTTCTTGTTACACCGTTGTTCTTTTTAAATACAGACTTCGTGCATCCGGTATAAAATATGATATTATTCCCGATACATGGCTACATAAAACAAGTACAAAATTCTGTGGCATTTTTAAAAACTGATCTGCGTATTACGAAGGATCTAAAAGTAGTTATACAACTGCTTTACATATCTTTATGATAGGTTTCCCATGCCTTCTGTACCGTATCTTTAAGCTTGGGTTTTTTAAACTCAAAGGGTTTGAAAAAAATGGGGTATTTGCACTTTTTATTGATCTTTACCAGGGTATGTTTCGGATTGTAGCCAAATCCAGTCATAAGTGCTATTTGAGAAGGTACTCCTTTTTCCCGTATCTTTTTAATGAATTCATACCCATCCATTTCAGGCATAGCGATATCAGTAAAGACAAGAAAAAAGGACTGTTTTTCAAGGAGTTTAAAGGCGCCGAATGGTGAATCGACGGTTGTTACAAGCCAGTTCTGAGATTCAAGATATATTCTCAGAAGGTCACACACATCAGGCTCATCATCAATAATAAGAATATTTCTATTTTTAGTCTTTTTTGAAGAGTTCATTTGTTTTATCTATGAGTTCCTGCTTACCAAAAGGCTTTGTAATATACGCATCGGCATTCATAACATGCAACCCGACCATGGTATCAAACTCTTCAGATTTTGCTGTAAGTATTGCAATGGGAACCGAATCAAATTCCTTATCATCTCTCAGGGTTTTGAATATCTCCCACCCATCAATCTTTGGCATTGACAGGTCTAAGAGGATCGCATCCGGCCTATAGCTTTTTGCTTTGTCAACAGCCTGGAGAGGATCCAGGATTGCTTCGACCGTATAGTCCTCTGTCTCAAGTACAAGTTTGACCAACTCTGCAATATCCATGTCATCTTCAATGACAAGTATTTTTCGTTTCATAGCAGACAATCCTTTACTGCTTAAGCAGTTCAGAAAAAAGCCACTGCCAGTACTGTAAACTGGCAAAGACCGCAAGCAACCCTGACACACAGCGCAATCCCATTGGCACTGTCTTCGTAATTTCAGGTATTACTGCTATTACCTCATTTATAGAAATGGTATTAATAAGCACTGATATTATAACAAAAACAATCCCGACATAGTAGAGTTTGTAATACGGCGGCGTTTTCAACGCCTCTCCCAATCGCTTGCTGAGATATGCCAGCACGAGAAGAATGATTATCATCGCGATATCCAGAAACACAATAGTATGCATATTAGGTATATTCATTTTCGCACCCGCTTCATTGTCAAAAAGAGAACGATCGCGTTCCACGCAGATGCACTGCCGGCGCCTATTATCATCAGTGTCTGCAAAATCCTGCACAGATCCTTATTAGGACCACTTATAAAAAGACACGGAATAAACAGAATTGCAAAGAAAATTGCCAATAAAAAACCAAAGCGAATTGAAGTCTGATTGAATTTTTTTCGATAAAATGACGAGATACAATAGGTAATACAATTCAGCACGATAAAGCAGAGCACATACACTGCGAGAAACAGATTGTGAAGATTCCAGGATAAGGACATCATTACTTTTTCTTTTTCCCAAAAACGTTTACAAACGCATCTTGCGGCGTATGGCGGGTAATACCACTCATGATACCCTCACGACCGCTGAATGTTGATTCGACCTCTATCCCGTTTTCCGTGCAGGTAAAACGGCGAATATCTTTATGGTGATCACTACCGCGCATTTTCAGTACAATTAACGCTTTCTGTATGGAACTGTCAACTTCAACATAGCGAAGAAGAATGTATGAATCGACGATAAATGGTATTTTACTTGATACGGTATTCATATGTCCAAGAATACTATCATTTTCACGCATGAGAATGCTGGTAACGCTTTCCCGTTTCAGTGCATTGACAAATTTACTCTCAATCTCACGCAATTCAATTGTATCTACTGTCAGACCTTCGAAATGGGTCATGCTGTCAACAACAACCCGTTTGATGTTCAATTCCTCAATAAGAGAAACGAACTGCCCGTCCATTTTTTCAAACTCAGCCAGAGCAGTTTCCGGATCTGAGAAAATAACCCGTAAACGACCTTCTGATTCTAATTTTTTCAAGTCCCAGCCAAATTGGAGCGCATCGCGATAATATTGCTGCGGAAACTCTTCAAATGTAATAATAAGCCCCGGCTCATTATACTTTACAATTCCGTTATAAATAAATTGCATGCCGATGGTTGTCTTACCGGTCCCTGGAGCACCCTCAATAAGGTTTGCGGTTTTCGGTAAAAACCCACCATACATCATTTCGTCCAGGATCTTTACGCCTGTTGGAACTCTTTTGGTTTTCATGTGTGTATCCAGTATGTTATTTAAAAAAATATATTTCTATAATACTATATGCTATGTATCCCTCCCGCTATTACCCATACTTTATTTGACCCATACCTGTCTCCCCGATCAGCAGATGTAATAACAGTATATTTCCTCAACCCGTGTAACCTGTCGAACTATATAAAATAAATTTAATACATATAGCTCCTGCAAGGTCAAAACGTTTTGATTCGTTGTTTTTTATCCTATAACTTTATATATATTATATCTATATTGCTGGAAAGTCCAACTTTTTATGCATGGCAAACCGGATAATACTTGGTAGTAGGAATCGCGATCTATTATCTTTATTTTATATTTTTATCTCCATGCATATTTCATTTCATCATCAGGAGGCTTGTACGTGAATATTACAGAAGTCAGGATTACACTCAGAAATGAGGAAAAGCTCAAAGCCTTTGCCAGTATCACATTTGATGACTGCTTTGTTGTCAGAGGCCTTAAGGTCATCAATGGTTCCCAGGGCTATTTTGTGTCAATGCCGAGTCGCAAGCGCAAAGACGGCAGTTATCAGGATATCGCCCATCCCATCAACAATGAGATGCGGAAAGAGATAGAAGACAAAGTACTCGACGCATTTGAGAAAGACCTCAACAATCCGGAGGCTACATCAGACAGCCATGACGATGCTGGTGG
>CBDVBE010000045.1:0-23058 GCA_965372145.1 uncultured bacterium
AGATCTCCCCGAGTACCGTTTGACGATTTTGTTTACTTTAGGCGGCGTCAGTGAAAGTTTTGTAGCAATATCATTCATTGAGAAATTTGTATTGGTAATTTCAGCTTCGATGATAGTGGTAATATTTTTAACAAGGTGTTCTTCCTGCTCTGCATTTTCGAAACGAATCAAGGTGTTGAATTTTTTTGTCATTTTAAAGAGGAATATTCCGAGCATACCAAGAAGAATACCAGCAAAGAAACTTAGAAACCATAAAAGAATGGGATTTGCTAAAGAAGGTTTTCTAAGAAGGATTAACTCTCCATAGGTGAAAGGGGAGTGGATGGTATAATGATTACCCTCAATCCAGGATAATTCTTTTATCGAAGAGTTTTCATCCAGAACTGTGGTAATAACGTTACAGCCTAAAACATCGGGTATAGGAGTACCCAGTGCTTTCTGGGGAATTGAGAAACTGATTGTGTAGCCTTTAAAATTCTCTGCTACTACTGAACAGGTATAATTGCAACTGTCATATGTTTCGTTAATATCAAAGGTACCATCCGGTTTATAGGTTGACTTTGCGATTACCTGATAGGGTTTGCTCGTAACCGGTATCATAAAAATGAGGATGTCTTCAGTAATGTATGGCCTTCGTTTGTTCTGGGTGTCAATACTTATTTTAGCTCCCAGTTTCTTCATTTTTTTACGCGGGAGTGTTGTATAAAAGAGGGGGTTGGTAACTTCAATATGAAACATAAGTGCTTTTTCGTTCCAGGTGATATTCACCTGTGCCTTTGAATTGAGTGATGGCGAAGAGAGGGATAACGATTGCCGGTTGGTGTTGAATTGGTTCAGTGGAGCAAAGGGGATTCCATATTCAGGCGGTGTAAAGGAGTGATGGGTTAAAAATATACCCTCTTGCCTTAAGGTTTCGATTTTTCCATTAACATATTCAGCTTCTGCAAGACAGGTAATGCCATACGTGAGTTGATTGGGGACTTTTGATATATCCCAGATTAACTTGAATGGCCGTCGGGTAAGGTTCCCTATTGACACTATTCGTGAAACGGAATCGTTTTGTGGTACATATTGAGTCTTAAAATTAATTGCAGTGACATATGAACAGGCATTGACAGAAAGTGTGCAGGACGGAGTCGTCACGGGAAGCCATTGGGATGGCTTTACAAATTCAACGCATGATTGCGAATCCGCGGCAATGTGCAGAAACACACTCGTTAGGAGGGTAATGATGATTGAAACACGTGCATTGACAAAACTCGTTGCAGGAATTTTTTTTATCTGTCTGAAATGGTAATTTGTCATAGATAAGGAATAAAAGCACTGAACAAATGAATAGTCATTGTTATGGGCGCAGCTGGACTCGAACCAGCGATCTCCGCGATGTGAACGCGGCGCTCTAACCAACTGAGCCATGCGCCCCGGAAATATCAAAATAGAACGTATGAAAGGAGTTATCAAGTGAGAAATCAGCTTTTTAGTAAATAATCACTATTCTCTGCGAATATTTTATTGTGTTTTCTGAAGAATAAATCAAGTTTTATAACCGTATATAGAGTAGTGACGATATATTTTACATTAAAATAATTGGTTATTTCCACTTGTTTTAGGTAAATTATTAAGAAACCTTACTAAACCATGTGATATTCTAAATTTATCACAAACTATGATATGTTGATTCCTATGAAGGATACTATGTGTCAAAAAAGAGTAATCAGGGTATTTTTTCTCACCGTGTTTTGTTTAGTCTGTTTTTGTTTTGTAATTACAGCGGTAGCAGGAGACTATTACTCAAATTCGAATAAAACAATTTTTGTATTCCCTGAATATTCCTCGTTGGGAGGATCCGCGCTTGTCTTCTCCCGTGATGGAACCCCTATGAGTAATCCCGCAAACCTTTCGTTGGATTCCTCGAGTGTCGTCTCTCTGGCATATTCCGGCTATTTTGATAATACGTTCAGTACCACACTGGGATCTTTTGTTACACAAATTCGGGAAAATATCGGAGTAAGTATGTTTGCCGGGTATATCTATATTCCGGATATATGGAATACGAATGGCTTTGATGTGTATGAAGACACAGATACTCCTATATTTGATCCGTCAAAGTTGAAGTATGAAAGTTCTTCTGAATTATTTCTGAACTTTGCATTTGGTTATACGATTTTTTCAACGAAAAAGATTGTCACGGCTGCTGGTGCCGCATTTCATTGTCAGCGCCGAAGGCTTATTGACTGGACAGGATATGGTATCGGTGTCGATGTGGGAGCGACACTGGCATTACTGAAGGCTGGTGTGCGTTTTTCACTTCTTTTCGATGATATTACTACCAATTATATCCGCTGGAGCTCTGACTATCATGATAATGGATTACCCCATGCAAGGTTGGGTATCGGATGGCACAAGGAGATCCCGTATATCTACGGTACCTTGAGTATTATGTATAAAACACCGGACCTTTTAGGAAATGAAGGGGTCGGGTATAATTGGATAGCCGATAAAGCAGGAAACATCACAGAACCTGAGATGCAGAGTGTAAAGGAAGATCCGCAGCTACTATTGACCGCTGGAGCATATGGCGTGGAATATATAGTTCAAAAAGTAGTTGCTCTTAGAGTCGGGCTTGATGAGTCGAAGCGGTTGTTTTTCGGTGCCGGAGTAAATCTGTTTAGACGGTCCCTCTTTTTTGATTTCTCATATATGGTATCCAATGAACTTCCCGGAACATACTCGCTCAGCATGGGCTATCACTGGTAAGGATTATTTCCTTCCCACGAATGAATCCTCATGATATAATTAAAGATCATCCCTTTCAGGAGTGAAAATAAAGTCGGATTTACGTTTATTGTAAGCTTTAAATTATCTTTATATACTGCTTTCAAGTCAGAATTATTTATAGGATATATAACATCTAGTATTAGTACCTTACAGATTGCTTTCTTGTTTTTTAGAAAGGAATCTGATAAGGTACTTACTTGCGGGTTTACCCCGCGTTAGTTGGATATATACATATAATGATACAACCGCAAGAAAATATAATTCTTATTGTTGATGATGAGATAGCTATCAGTCGCATGGTAGCCCAGTTTTTAAAGAGTAAAGGGTTTACCGCGATAACGGCTACTAACGGTGCTGAAGGACTGAAGCTCTTTAAAGAGAAACGGCCGCAGCTTGTTATTACCGATATACAGATGCCGGTAATGAGAGGGCTTGATTTCCTCAAAAAAGTTCGCACATTTGATACGGTGACCCCGATAATTATCATGACCGGTTTCCCGGATATGAATACCGCCATCGAAGCGATTCATAACGGCGCCTATGACTATGTTATTAAGCCGTTTCAGATGGAAGTCCTCTATTCTAAGGTAGTGCAGGCGTTAAATACCGTTAATTTAACCAGGGAAAACGTTGCACTTTCAAAACTGGTTTCACTGCATGATATTGCCAATAAACTTGCCAATACCCATAAAGTATCAGATATCCTTGACGTGACGTTTCGGTTCTGTTTCGATGTAATAAATGCTGAAAGCGGTTCAATTCTCCTCGTCAATAATGAAGAGGAGACACTTGAGGTTGTCCGTAACAAAGAAGACTATTCGGGACCGGATATTACCGACCTTTCTGATGAAAAGGAATGGCCTATTTCAAAATGGGTCGTGAAGAAAGCTCATTCGTTAGTGGTAACAAAGAATACCACAACGCCTTCGGCTGATATTGAACTTTCTGATATACCTTCCGGTTCAATTATGTCCGTACCCTTAAAGGCGGCGGAAGAGATGATCGGAGTCATTAATCTCATCTGCAGTGATGAGAATGCGTTTACAGAGGTTGATCTGAATATGATGGAAGTACTTGCTTCGCAGGCCGGAACCGCAATTAATAATGCCAAATTATATACTTCCCTTAATCAGAAGCTTTCTGAATTGTCATTGATCTGTAATTATTCTGAGCATTTTGTCGGACTTGTTGACCTCATTGAGGTTATTAAATGTCTCTTTGAGACCGTTTACAAGTATTTCCCTATAGATGTTATTGGTTTTCTGGTTGTTAAGAAGCGGTTCCATGATTTCATATATTGGACGCGGGGACAATTGTCGGATGAGTGGATTGAAAAGATTATTGATAAATCTGTTGCTGAATATACTCAGGAAACAAAAACGACTATCATACGTAAGAGAGTTAAACCGCGATTCCTTGAATTAGCAGCATCTGATGACAGTACTCTGAATACACCCTTGGAATTCAGCCATATTATTCCCCTGGTGTGGGAGGATTTTAATTTTGGCGCACTCTATTTTGGCGCTGAGAAGGTACCTGAGAATAGAGATGAAAACATCTCTCTCTTGACAAGCATTATCAGTCAGACCAGGATAGCGCTCACCAGTGCCATGCTTTATAACCAGATGAAAGAGAATTATATCCGTACCATCAAGGCACTCGCTATTGCGGTTGACGCAAAGGATACGTATACCCATGGCCACTCTGAAAATGTTATGAATATTGCGGAAGCGATAGCAGTGGAGATGGGTATTGACGGCAAAGTTATCGGCGTCATCCGCGACGGTGGTTTACTCCATGATATCGGCAAGATCGGTATTCCCGGTTATATCCTTAATAAACCAGGCCCCCTGACCCGGGAAGAGTTTGACGGCATCATGAAAACTCACAGTACCCTTGGTGCGAATATTGTCAAAGAGGTTCCGTTCCTCAAGGATTTGCACTCGCTTATATTGCATCACCATGAGCATCATGATGGTTCCGGGTACCCTGATGGATTAAAGGGTGATGAAATTCCATTGGGCGCGCGCATTCTCCATGTTGCCGATGCTTTTGAAGCGATGACATCAAACCGGCCGTATCGCGATAGTCTTGGCAAACGGGAAGCGTTGAGACGATTAATAGATAATAAGGGGAAACAGTTTGATCCAACGGTTGTTGATGCTTTTATTAAAATGGCTGAACGGAAAGGTTGGCTGAAGGAAGATGACTGACCGGTAACAACGTGCTGTAATGTGTGCACTTCCTATTGTGACGTATCCTCTTCCAATCTCAATTTGCCATATTTAAATTTCAAATCATGCAGGAGATATTCATCCCCCTCCGGCCGCATACCTGCCTGAAAAAGCGTATCCATCATCTCTAACTGCTCAACTGTTTTCTGCAGCTTTTTCGCGTTTGGTGTAAAGACTTCAGCAAGACTTTTTTTAATATGCCAATCTTCTTCGGCTTTATTGGCGATACGAATACCGTAGGGACCAAACTGTTGTTTAAAAGAAGCAATATGGATTTTAAAACTTTTCTTTATACTACCATGATTGATAAAACGTTCGATACCATACCAGATAGTACGGAATGCCACAGTTGCAAGAATACCCAGCCAGATATTCTGTATGAGAAGGAAGTAGATGGTGAAACCGAAGAGAAGTGAGAGATAAAATCGAAAGAATGTCAGGAGCCACATTACTGGTGTAACATACCTTTGATTGCCTGGGCGATCAGTTTAGCCGCTTCAGGGCTGATTCCTTTTTGTACATTTTCAGGCAGGTTTCGTGCTGAAAGAAGTTTTTTCTTCGATACCGCCTTTTTTACATTTTTCTTTTGTAAGGGATTTTTTGAGCTTCGCCGGAAACCGTCAGGGGTAATATATTGTGGTTTTTCAAACATGGCAAACCTTTGAACGGAATTATATCCATATTAGATGGATAAATCTGAGTAGAAGCGGAATGGCTTTTACAAATCCCTCCGCTTAACTCATCTATATCCTGAACTCGCGATCTATGATTTCATTAATAAACCGGTCGATAGATACAGGATAATATTTAAACCGTGGCCCGAAAATAAGGCCCGTCTTTATATTCTCCTGACTTAAAAGCTGATCGTGAATTCGATCAAGATGATCATCAGCATTCTCATCAAAATTTTTAACTGAAAAATATTCACTTTCAACTTTTATATTCTTTTGATTGCTATATGCAAATGAAAAGAGCCTTCCTTCAATCTCCTTATCAAAGCTTTCAGGGTCAAATATATCACCAAAACTTTCATGTAATGCTGTTGGTGAAATGATAAACTTTGGTGATACATTAATCTTACCATTTATTTCCATGGAATTGGAAGGATTTTCTTCATCCGGCGCTACCAATATATATGGCAGTTCATGGTATCCTGAGACAATACCACTGATAGGCTTCCGCACTATTTGTGTCTTATGGAAGACCTTTTGTAATTTTGGATTTTGATTGTAGCTATTCTGCCAGTTCATATCCATAATAAAAAATATAACTATTGTTACTAAAAAAGCATACTACCGTAGTATAATATATCGCAACGTCTTTTGTGAAATAGTAACCGTTCACAGAAGGCTGAAATTGGAAACTTGAAATTTGAAATTTGGTATTCATGCTTTTGTACTATTTATATACAAGTTTCATGTTTTCCCCAATTTTCAATTCCCAATTTCAAGCCGTGAACGGCTACGAATAATCTATATCAATTCCACCATATATTGCACCAAGAGGGAATGTATACAAGATACCCGCTCCGGCGTCGTTGATATTAATACCCTCTTTTTTCATATGCGCATACAGGCGTGAAGCAATAGTTTCACTTTCAACAACACCAAATAAAATTTTTGAAGAAATCTGTTCATTCTTTGATGCCAGCATAGAGAGAAACGGAAAATTCAGCGCTATCTTAGCGGATACATTGGTACTGTCAAAAACCTGGGCACCTTTAATTCCCAGTTCTATAGCAAGGTTCATAGCTGTTTCCATGGTATTGCTTTCATTCAGGATCAGGACGAGACCGTGTAAATTTCTTGTCGCCGGTTCGACGCTTTCTGAGACTTTGCATATAGAATCAATGATAGAGAGAATTTCCTGTTCATCCGATGCTTTGAGAAGAGCTTCCCGATTATCCTTTTTCTGGAGCAGTCGTGCAATCATGGCCATGACTTCGATGAAATGTCTGGAATTATGCGGTGCCCCTATAAGAAATGAAATTTTAACACGGGATCCGGGCCCGGCATATTTAATTCCCTTTTCAGAAATGATAAGGTAGACGAAAATTTCATTGATGTCGTTTAACTTGGTATGCGGAATTGCAATACCCTTTTCAATTTCAGTAGACATCTGTTCTTCCCGGTCAATTAATCCCTTATACAGTTTATCAGCAGAGGTAACAAACTGTTTGTGTGCAGCATCATCAGCGACAAAACAAAACAGCTCTTCCTTCGTGGTAAATTCCGGATTCCTGAGTATCGCGCCCTTTTCTATTAATTCTTTAAGCATCTTTCTTCTCCTTGTTGCCAAAGCCTTTTTCCAAAAGGATTGGCGTAATAAAGGATGAAACAATTACCAGGATTACGGTTGCGGTAAAAGTGCTCGAATCGATAATATTTGAGTAATGTAATCCTATTGAAGCAATCACCAGTGCCACTTCACCGCGTGGCACCATGCCCGATCCTATCACAAATGATTTTCGAAGAGAATAACCGGACAGTTTTGCCATGATACCCGACCCAACTATTTTGCCCATGATAGCAACAAGAATAAAAAGGATAATAAACAACCAGTTATAGGGCCCAACTCTGAGATTGATTTGTAATCCTATGAAAATAAAGAAGAGCGGGATAAACAATGTATACCCTAATGTTTCTATTCCCTCCCGCACTGAATGCCGGAATTGAGTTCTGCTGATAAACAATCCGGCAAGATACGCTCCGGTAATGCCGGCAACACAAGAGATTTCAGCTATACCGGCGAAAACAAGCATAAGAGAAAAAGCAATGGCATTAACTCCATGAGAAACATTTATCTTCTTTGAAAGATTCATTATAAAAGGAACAATAAACCAGCCTATAAGTACTGCGGAGATACTATACACTCCAATTAGAATTATACTGAGAATGAGTTCATTTCTGTTCCCGCTGATAAATGCCAGGACGAATGAGAGGATAATTATTCCAATAACATCGTCTATTATCGCGGCTGTTAGAATGGTTGTGCCTTCACGTGACCGTATTTTCTTAAGAGAAATGAGCGACATGGCAGAAACCGAGACTGAGGTTGCCGTGAGGATCGCTCCAATAAGAAAGGCTCTCTGGAAATTGCCGGGTGCAAAGAAGATTGCGAGAAAATAGCCCATAATAAAGGGTAAGATTAATCCACCAAACGCAACCATTAAGGATGCTTTTCCGGATCGAGCAAGTGTATGGAGGTCGGTTTCCAGACCAGCAAGGAAAAGGAGCATTGCCACACCAATAAGGGACAGGAAATGCACAATCTCAAAATTCATTTCATGCGGGAATAGTTCTTCGAGTGATTCAATCTGCTCATCCTTTTCATGAAACTCCTTTAATTTATGCTGAATTATACCTGATGTGAGTTCTCCGGGCCGGATAAGACCGAACACAGTCGGTCCCAGAAGGATTCCCAGTGCAATCATACCGGTAACCGCCGGGAGGTGAATCTTCTCACAAATATAAGTGACAAGTTTTCCGGAAAAAATGAGTAAACCAAGTATAATAAAAATGTTCATAGAACCGGTCCAAAGCATTTTTCTTTAGATCTGATGATAAGGCGGTGCAAGGTGTTCAAAAGATAAATTCACAGGAAAATAAACACAAGAGATAAACAAAAAGTATTGCCATTTTTAAATAATAATTGCCTTTTATAGAGAATGAAAAGGAAAATATATTTAGAGAAGGAATACTCATCCACAGCCGGTCACACTAACAGTAGAATCTGTTTTAAGGCCTTAGTATATATTAAATTAAGATGATTTATACCGTACATTATGTTATACTTGAAAAAGTGATATCTGAACAAGCTGTTATGAGATGATTAAAAGTATATGAGAGGTGTTTTGAACTATAAACAATTATCGGACAACTGGTTTTTACAATCATCAGAAAAAGTTTCTGTTTTTGGGGAAAAGATATCCACTACCAATTTTTCCAACGAGGGGTGGTATCCGGTATCCATACCTGGAACGGTAGTAGCGGGTCTGGTTGAGAATAAAGTATATAAAGATCCCTATTTTGGCTTGAATATGAAAGATATCCCGGGTTATAAACATGGGAAAACCTTACACTTCTCTTTCCATTATATGCCTGATGACAGTCCGTTCAGGAAATCGTGGTGGTATAGAAATGAATTTACCCTTTCTGATTTAGACGAAGGAAAGCGGGTATGGATTCAGTTCAAAGGGATTAATTACCGCGCGGATATCTGGCTTAATGGGAAACGTATCGCAGCTACCGATTATATTATTGGGTCCTTCCGCAGGTATACTATTGATGTTACTTCCTTTATTAGATTCAACAAGAAGAATGTATTAGCGCTTGAAGTATTTCCAACCCAGCCGGATGATCTGAGTATCACTTTTATTGACTGGGGGCCGGTACCGCCGGATGACTCAATGGGGATCTGGCAGCCAATTGAATTGTATACCACCGGACCGGTTGCAATAAAACATCCCTTTGTGAAAAGTTTACTTGATGTTAAAACATTTAATAAAGCGGAACTTACTATCAGTGCGGAGCTGGTAAATACCGGTTCAGAGGCTGTTGCGGGAATTCTTGAAGGATGTATTGAGGAACGAACCTTTCGGAAAGAAGTACATCTCAAGTCCTTCGAAACAAGAGAAGTTACTGTAACGCCTGAGGATTTTAAACAGTTAACAATAGAGAATCCCCGGGTGTGGTGGCCGTATCAACTCGGCACACCGGAATTGTACTCGATGGCGCTTCATTTTTCTATAGAAGGGAAGATATCCGATACTACTGAGGTGACGTTTGGAATCAGGGATATACAATCAAGAATAAACGAACATGGCGCGCGTCAATTTACTATCAATGGTAAAGATATTCTGATTCGCGGCTCAGCGTGGACCTGTGATTTAATGCTTCGCCAGTCAGAGGAGCGGGATCGGATCGATGTGGCCATGTTGAAAAACATGAACCTGAATGCGTTCAGGCTGGAAGGGAAGCTTGCGAGTGAATATTTCTGGGACCTCTGTGATCGGGAGGGAATACTGGTACTGGCCGGATGGCCGTGCTGTACTCTTTGGGAGAAATGGGACATGTGGAAACCCGGAGATAAGGTCGTTGCTCGGGAATCTCTTCGTTCCCAGATTAAGCGGCTGCGTAACCATCCCTGCTTTCTTGTCTGGTTCTATGGCAGTGATTTCCCACCGCCTGAACCGGTTGAAAGAATATATCTGGACGTGCTGGAAGAGACCTATCCGGAGTTACCCGCTATCTCAAGTGCATCTGAGGCCCCTTCGACACTGAAGGGAGAAACCGGTGTTAAAATGTCAGGGCCTTATTCCTATATACCGCCTGTTTTCTGGTATACTGAGACAATGCCGGGACGCGCCGAAAGCTTTAATACCGAGACCGGCCCTGATGTGTGCATTCCCGTTATGGAAAGCCTTCGGAAAATGCTGCCTGAAGACGAGCTGTATCCGGGAAGTCCGTCATGGAATCATCATGCAGGACTCGCGTGTTTCCCTGATACTGACATCGTAAATGATGCTGTCCGTAAACGGTATGGCGAACCTCCTGATACGGAAGATTTTGTAAAAACTGCTCAGGTACTCAGCTACGAAAGCTGGCGTGCCATGTATGAAGCATATGGACGGAATTTTCCAAAGGGAACCGGGGTTATCGCCTGGATGCATAACAGCGCCTGGCCGTCAATGATATGGCAGCTCTATGATTTCTTTCTCCAGCCGACCGGCGGTTTTTACGGAGCACAGAAGGCTTGCGAACCGCTGCATCTCCAGTATTCATATGATGATGCCTCAATCTGGGTGGTGAATGCACGTATGGAAATATATGGTGACCTTGAGGCGCATGCAGCAGTGTATACCATGAATATGGAAAAAAAATTTGAAAAAGGTGTTACAGTATCATTGGGGAGTAATGATCGCCAATCTCTCTTTTCAATTCCGGCAATTGATACGTTGACGCCGGTCTATTTTCTTTTCTGCTCCCTAAAGAATAAAGGTACTATCGTAAGCAGAAATTGTTACTGGTTTCCAACAACAAAGGATATATTCACCGATACCGTAAAACAGCACTATTACTGGCCTTTGAAACAGCATGCCGATATGAGTACGCTGCGATCAATGCCGAAAGCAGAGGTTACAACTTCGTTCGATATTCGTGAAGCGGCTGATAAGTTTTCGATTGAAGTATCCATAGTCAATACCTCAGACGCAATTGCTTTTTTCCTGAAAGCCGCAGTTATTAATAAAAAAAACGGTGAATCTATAGTGCCGGTATACTGGAGTGATAATTGTATCACCCTTCTTCCTTCAGAGCAGGTAACGATTATTGGAACCCTACCGAAGACAGCAGCCGTTAAGGATATTGATGTGGTTGTTGAGAAATGGAATTAAGTCCATATCATTGTTCAGAAATAAAAAGTGCTTTTCTATTGACTTATTTTGGCGGATTACGTATAATTAACACTGTCGTTCAGAAAACTGACTTCGGAGTCAGAATGGTTGATCCTAAGGTTACAAGAAAAAAAACGATTCAGGAAGCAAAGACAAATCTTATACTCGATGCTGCCCTGAAAGTTTTTTCTAAACAGGGGTTCCATGATACCCGGCTGGAGGATATTGCCGCTGCAGCGGGTTTTTCGAAAGCCTCCCTATACAATTATTATGAGGATAAAGAGGCTATCTTCCTCAGTCTCACAATACGGGAATACCAGCGCCTAATCGATACGTTAAAGCAGATTGTTGCTGTACAGGATTCATTTGAAGGAAAACTGAGAAAGATTCTGGAATCAACGTTTGAAATTTTTGGTGAGCATTTCGCCTTCATACTCACCATTTCACATTTCCGTACTGCAAACATTCTGACATCGGAGCGATTGAATAATCAACACAGCGAACGTACTGAGATATTTAAAAACCTGTATGAGGAAATTTCAAATACATTTATTTCTATAATCCAATCAGCAAAACAGAGTGGAGAAATAGCATGCCGGATTGAGGATACCGTTCTGGCGCAATATATCGGGGCGCTCATCCGTGGCGTCTGTATGGAGTGGAAAATCGCCGGAGAAATTGGTGATACGAGGAAGGTAATCGATCAACTGATACTTTTTATAAAAAAGGGAATGAACAGTAATTAGAAGTGAGAATATTGTTAAAAGTGAACATGGTATTGCCTGAAACGTATATATTATTTAACGTTTAATAAAAGTATGCAATGAATACTATCAGGATGTTTAAAGAGATGATAAGAACCAGATTCTGGTTATACACAGGGATATATATCATCAGCCTTATATGCACAGTGCCGGCGACCACCTATACCCTTGATGCACTTCTTGAGATAGGGTTCGAGAATTCCCGTGTAATTAAAATTGTTGAAGAGGAGATGGACAAGGCTGATGCGCAGGTAAAGGAATATTATGGTATGGCCTTTCCGAAACTTGAATTCAACTCCTATTATCAGTTTGCACCGAATCAATTCAATCCACTTGGTGCGGGTGGAGATATGGAAGACATTTCTATTGTTGACCTCTTGGAGATGAGTGGTATTCAGCAATCGATTGAGCCCGGGGCCCATCTCATTGGAGGAGTGCTTGATGGTATGAT
Source organism: uncultured bacterium (assembly GCA_965372145.1). Taxonomy (GTDB): domain Bacteria; phylum Fibrobacterota; class Chitinivibrionia; order Chitinivibrionales; family JANQEN01; genus CBDVBE01. The sequence goes on from CBDVBE010000045.1 coordinate 12,622, forward strand.
GGCTGGATTAACCCCAAAGAAGCATTTAACCTCAGTAGGACTCTCTCTCACGCAGCCGCTATTTTCCCAGGGTAAAGTGTTAACCGGGTTAAAGATCGCCAAGTTATACAACAGGGGCCTGTTGTGTAAGTGGCAGGATACCAAGATGAAAGTAAAGGCGAACATCAGCCGCCTTTTCTATACCGCGCTCCTCGCAGAGAAAAACAATGAAATTCAGAAAAATGCAATCACGCTTGCCGGAGAAGGGCATCGCCTTGCTGTGATCAGATATCAATCGGGTAAAGGCACGGAACTCGATACACTGAATAGCCGCCTGAATCTGGAAAACAGCCGGATCACCTGTCAGGAATCGATAAAAGGTAAAAGGATGGCACTTGATGCACTGGTAAAAACAACAGGTATCCCTGCCAAGGTAGAAGACATTAAACTGTCCGGTGAGTTTCCTGATGGTGATTATACTATTGATTTACAGGATGCCATTAGATATGTGCGGAGTGAGAACAAACAGGTGATTCAACTTAATGTGGCACGGGAGATCCGGTATAAGCTTGTTAAGATAGCAAAAAGTGATTATTTGCCGCTCGTTTATTGCGGTGGCTCGATCAGCAAGATTACCCAGTTTAATCCTGAGGATGATGTGGTCTGGCAGAATGACCAGAAGGTATTTATCGGATTGAGTTACAACCTGTTTCATGGCCTGCAGCGCCACCAGAAAATTAAACAGGCGAAGTCAGATGCCCGTTCGATTGAACAGAGCCGCGAGCTTGCCATTGAAGGGCTTGAGCTGATGGCCCGTAATGCATGGGAGAGCCTGGAAACATCACGGAAAAAGCTTGCCCAGTCAAAATCATTGCTTGCCCTTGCAGAAAAGGCCTATAACATTTCTAAAAAAGCCTATGAGCTTGGCGGGATAACACTGCTTGATTTTCAGGATAGTGAACAGAAAGTGAATGGCGCCCGTATAGCGAATAGCGCGGCTCTGTTTGAATTTTATAATGCGGTAATCGATATGCGGCTCTTAATGGGTGACTATTTATATGACGGTGAAGATGAATAACAGGTGCTCTTTATATATAAGGGAGATTAATACATGAGAGCGTTAACAATGAAAACAATGCTGTCGATTGTACAGGTGACACTACTGATGGTTGTACTGTCCGGTATTGTCGGTTGTGGTAGTAAGAAAAAAGAAGAGGCTAAGAGTATCGCCCAGATTCAGAAAGAGGAAGGTATCCCTGTCAGCATCCTGCAGGCAGGGTATGGTACAATTCGTGCAATTGAGATAAACGGGGGAACCATAGAAGGGATTGATCAGGCAGTTGTGAAAAACGGCATGCCGGGAACCATTACTTCTATAAGAAAAAAAGTCGGTAGCTTTGTTAAGAAGGGTGCTACTATTGCAACCATTAATCCTGACGGCGGGTCACCCTACACCGCGGTAAAATCCCAGTTTGATTATGCTGAAAAAGCATATCAGAGGGCTGAGGAACTTTTTAAGGAAGGGGCTGTTTCCCAGGAAATGCTGGATGGTGCAAAGGCAGAGTATGAAGGGGCAAAACAGCAGCTTAACCAGACCGTTGAAGCAATTACCGTGATAGCGCCATTCTCCGGAACCGTTATTGAAATATATGAAACGGTGAACTCAAAAGTCGGTGGGGGTAAGAAAATTGCAAAGGTGGCACGTCTTGACAGAGTAAGAATAGAGCTCTCAATAAACGAGACAGTCATTCAACGGTACGAGGAAGGTCAGAAAGCGTTCGTCGTTCTTGATGCCGATACCCTGTGGGGTACTGTTGAGAAAGTAGCGCTGGGGGCGGATGCAATGGTTCATGCGTTTCCGGTAACGACCGTGTTTAACAATCCGGACGACCGGTTTAAAGCCGGTATGTTTGTCATGGTGAATGTGATTGTTGAGGAACATGCCGATGCATTATATGTGCCGATAGAAACAGTACAATTTGAGCAAGAGGAAACTTTTGTCTATGTCATACAGGAAGACAAGGCGGCGAAGACCCTCGTAGAAACAGGCATACGTAATGGCGCCTCTTTTGAAATTTTACGGGGGCTTACTGCTGAGGATATGGTGGTAGTAAATGGTATAAGTCTCCTTTCAGATGGTGTTAAGGTGAAGGTTGTGGAGTAAAAATAAAAAAATGTCATTCCCGCATGTTTTTAGCGGGAATCCATGTTTTTAAAAAAAATGCTGGATTCCGGCCAAAAGAGTGCCGGAATGACAAAAAAGCTTGAAAACAAAATGAGATTGACATATAAGGATTGATTGAATGAATTTACCCAATATCAGTATTCAGCGGCCGCTTATGATGGTAATGATTATTCTGGCCGTTGTATTATTCGGACTGGTCAGCTTCCTGCGGCTTCCGGTTGACATGATGCCTGAAATGGATCTTCCCTATGTCACTGTTATGTGCCTCTATCCCGGGGCCGGTCCGGAGGAGATGGAAACCTCCGTTATAAAGCCCATTGAAGAGGAGATGACCACGATAAGCGGTCTTAAGAATATGACCTGCTATTGTATGGAAACAATGTCATATGTTATCCTTGAATTCAACAGCGATATTAATGCGGATCTTGCTGCTATTGATGTAAAAGATAAAATCGATGCGATACTCTTCACCCTGCCTGAGGACCTGCAGAAACCGGTCATTGGAAAATGGGATCCCAATTCCGAACCGATTATTACCCTGGCATTAACAGGTAACACTACCCCGGAAAAGCTGCGTGAAATAGTTGATACCAAAGTCAAGGATCGGTTTGTAAAGATTGTTGGCGTGGCGAAGGTTGGTATCACCGGCGGTCGTGAACGCGAGATCGTGGTAAACCTGAAACGGCAGGCTATGGATGCTCACGGTTTGTCGATTGCACAGGTGTTTCCCCTGATAACCGCCCAGAGCGCCAATTTCCCGGCAGGATATGTCACGGGAGTAAACAGGGAATATACGGTCAGGGTGCAGGGTGAATTTATCAGTGTAGATGAGATTGCCAATCTCAGAATTCCCGTTATGAAAATGGGGAAGGATCCGATCCTGTATACGGTGAGGCTGAGGGATATTGCCGAAATAAAGGATGCGTATAAAGAGGTCCGGGAGCGCGCGCGTTTTAACCAGCGGGAAACTGTGCAGCTTGCTATTACCCGCCGGCCTGATGCAAATACCGTACAGGTCGCCGATCGGATTCTAAAGGAAATTGACAGGCTGAACAAAGAATTGCCACAGGGATATGTTATTAATATCGCAGAGGACCGTTCCGGATTTATTCGTAACACCGTGAAGGATACCTATGGCAATATCCTCATGGGTATCACTTTAACGGCACTCATTCTTCTGCTATTCCTCTTTGACTGGAAATTGATGATTATTGCCGGTATCACCATGCCAGTATCACTGATAATGGCACTGGCAGGGATGAAGGCAATGGGTTTTTCATTGAATATGGTTACCCTGATGGCCCTGAGCATATCGGTCGGTATACTCGTAACCAATGCTATTATTGTCATAGAGAATATTGTTCGTCACAGAAATTCCGGTATGCCTGTTCATGAAGCTGCTCGTGTCGGATCAACGGAAATCATGATGGCTGTTTTAGCGTCAACGTTGACAAACCTGGCAGTTTTTATTCCCATTGCGACAACCAGTGGCATCACCGGGAATGTTTTCAAAGAACTGGGTTTAACCATTGTTTTTGCAACTGTAGCTTCACTTTTTCTCTCGTTCACTTTGACCCCGTTAATGGCTTCCCGTATGCTTAAAGCACGGAAAGTAGAGAAGGGTGGTCAAAACCTGATCGACCGATTCATGAACGACCTCGATGTTGTATATGAAAAAATATTGCATAGATTACTGCATAAAAAAATGGCTATTGCGGTGATGTTAATCGGTACTATTCTATTGCTCGTTGGCACTTTGAAATTTATTGCGCCGCAAATAGGATCGGAATTTATGCCCCAAACGGATCAGGGGTATATTGATATAGATGTTGAACTGCCTCCTGGTACACCACTTTCGGTTACTGATAAAACCGTTAATACTATTGAAGCGCGGGTAAGAAAGATACAGGAGGTTAATACTATAGCATCGAGTTTAGGTGGTTCGGATTTAAATGCAGGGGTGAATATCGGTAAATTAACACTGCAGATGGTTGATGCAGAAGAGCGGGAAAAGAGTACTGCTGACATAGTGCAGGAAATACGTCCGCTGTTAGCCGATCTGCCTGATGCGGTTATTGTTGTGAAGGAAGCTTCGAATATGGGTGGCCCGTCTGAAGCTGATGTTGTCGTTGAAGTGACGGGTGATGACATGGATGAAATCCTTGCGCTTGCTGATTCGGTAATGCGGATTGTCGAAGAGGTCCCCGGATTGACTGATTTTAATACCTCATGGAAAGGGGCAAAACCGGAGATAAAAATTATTCCGGACCGTGATCGTCTTGAACATTATGGATTAAGTCCCAATGTGGCTGCCGCTACAACGGTACAGATGCTTGGTGGTATAATGCGTTTTACAATGTCCGGATACGATGAGGGCGTATTTCGGGAAAAAGGTGAGGAGTATCCGATTCGGGTCCAACTTACCCCGGAAGATCGAAATACCGCTGAAAAAATCGAAAATCTTCAGATCATGACCCAAAAGGGCCCGGTACCGGTAAAGGCAATAGCTGATGTCGTCTATGAAGGAGGAGCATCTTCAATAACGAGGAAGAACCGTCAGCGTATGGTGAAGGTACTGGCGAATATTACCGAAGGTACCAGTGGTGGTAAGGTGCAGGAGATCAGTAAACGTATTAAAGAATTAGACGTGAAACCCGGCTATAAAGTTGGGTTTGGCGGTGACCAGGAGATGATGGAAGAGTCCTTTGGAGAACTGGCTATTGCAGGTGGACTTGCAGTGGCGTTAACCTATATGCTTTTAGTAGCGTTACTCGAATCGTTATCAATGGCGTTTGTTATCTGGCTTACCTTACCCCTTGGTCTGGTGGGTGTTGTCTGGGCCCTGTTTCTAACGGGTAATTCCTTTTCAATGATTTCATTGCTCTCTGTCATCATGCTTGTTGGTATTGTTGTTAACAATGCGATATTACTTATTGATTATGCCCGGCAACAGAGAAAGCAGTTTGGTATCTCTGCGATTGATGCAATTGTAAAGGCGGCCGGAACAAAACTGAAAGCTATTATCATGTCAAATCTTGCTATTATAATATCACTGCTTCCCATGGCGCTGGCCCTTGGTGCCGGCGGTAAATTCCGTGCACCGTTTGCCATTACCGCAATCGGGGGCATTTTAGTTTCTACCTTACTTACCTTTTTTATAATACCGGCATTGTATGTGTTAACCGCGCCGAAGAAAGTAGAGCAACCTCAATGATGGAGGCTGTGCTGTGGAAAAGCAAAGTGCGTGTAATACCTTTATCACGGTAGGCGTTTTCGGCATAGCCATGGGGTTTTTAGAAGCAGTCGTGGTTGTCTACCTTCGAAAGCTTTATTATCCCGGGGGATTCTCATTTCCGCTCAGTAATGTTCCTGTAACTATCCTTTTAGTTGAACTGGTACGCGAAAGTACCACTCTTGTCATGCTTGTCTGTGTGGCAGTCCTCGCAGGAAACAATTATCTGCAATGGTTTGCCTATTTTATTTATACCTTCGGCGTGTGGGATATTTTCTATTATGTCGGGCTCAAACTTATGTTGAACTGGCCGGAGTCGCTCTTGACATGGGATATTCTCTTTCTCATTCCTGTTGCATGGGCGGGGCCTGTACTTGCCCCTGTTATATGTTCCCTGACAATGATTGCCCTTGCAGGATGTATAGTTTTCTTTCAAGAGAAAGGGTATACAATAATTATGAAGAAAACTGAGTGGGCGTTACTTCTTTTTGGTGCGTTTATCATATTCTGTACCTTTATCCGGGACTATAGTGTACTCATTATTCATGAAGGGTTCCTTACAGAAATCTCTGCAATAACTAAAAACGAACGGTTTTTAAAGATACTGGCTGAATATATACCAACTCAGTTTAACTGGTTTTTTTTCAGTGTTGGCGAAGCGCTTATTATCGGAAGTATGGGATTGCTGATTTGGAAGACAAAGGCAAATAAAGGAAGTAAGAATGTCAGCGGATAAATTTGTTACTCAGCAGTCATGCTGCCGGACGACTGAAGGTGATGTTAGGTTAATACGCAAGGTTACTCTTGTTGGTCTGATTACCAACTTATTCCTGTCGGCATTTAAATTTGCTGTCGGTATTCTCGGGGCGAGCCAGGCGATTGTTGCCGATGCGGTACACAGCCTTTCGGATCTGTCAACGGATGTGGCACTGCTTTTGGGGGTTAAATACTGGACTGCTCCTGCTGATGCCGACCATCAGTACGGCCATCGGAGGATAGAGGCAATAGTGACACTGTTTATTGGTGGGATGCTGCTATCATGTGCGCTGGGTATAGGATATCACGCGCTTGTTACTATCCGTGATCAGCCTGTGCGGCAGCCTGCATTATTTGCTTCCATTGGTGCGCTTGTTTCGATGATACTCAAGGAAATCCTGTACCGGTGGACAACCGCTGTCGGTAAAAAAACAAATTCACCTGCCGTTGTTGCCAATGCCTGGCACCACCGTTCCGATGCAATCAGTTCTATTCCGGCACTGGTATCATCAGCCGTAGCAGCCTTGTACCCCCAATGGGCTTTTATAGACCATATCGGTGCATTCGTTGTGAGCATTCTTATCCTGAAGGTTTCCTGGGATATTCTCAAGCCTGCCCTTGAAGAATTAACTGATCGGGGCTTGTCACGGGAAGGGATTTCGCAGGTTATAAGGCTTGTAAAAGAGATAGATGATGTCCGTGGTGTCCATGCAGTCCGTTCAAGAAGAGTGGGTGCTTGTATGTATATTGACCTGCATATTCAGGTAGACAGTTCGTTTTCAATAAAAGTGGCACACGATATTTCCGGTGAAGTAAAGAAGAAACTCCTCCGGGAAGGCCCTCAAATTATAGATGCCGTGATTCATATCGAACCCTACGAAAAGGTATAAAATGCATATCCTCTATTACGTCTCTTCACATGGCTATGGCCATGGTGTCCGCTCCTGTGCCATCTGCAATTTTTTTTCGGATACAGTGACTCTAACTGTCAGGACGATGCTGCCCGGGCAGTTTTTCAAGGAAGAGTTAGCCATACCATTTAATTACACTCAGGGGGTATTTGATTGCGGGTGTATTCAGTCGGATAGTATTACAGTCAATATCAGAGACACTTTGCAGACCTATATGAAGATTGCGGATAAAAATAAAACGCTGCTTGACAGGGAAGTGGCCTGGTGCCGTGAACACAAGGTGAGTGGTATCGTTACTGATATTGCACCGTTTCCTTGTGCAGTTGCAAAAGAAGCAGGTATTCCATCTGTCGCTGTCAGTAATTTTTCGTGGTATGATATTTATAAGCCGTACCTGTCGGAAATGCCGGAGTTTGAACCGTATTTGGTTCAGATTAAAGAGCAGTATCAGATGACCGATCTCCTGCTTTCCCTGCTGCCTTCAAATGCTATGAATTGTTTTAACAGACGAGAAGATATTCCAGTTGTTGGAACGAAAGGTACGAATAGGAAAAAAGAGATTAAAGCACACTATGGTATAGAACCGTCGAAAAAAATAGGATTGGTATATACCGGGAATTTTGGCATGGATACTATTCCCTGGAAAGATCTTGAGAAGTTCAGTGAATGGGAATTTTTAGGAGACTATCCTCTTCCGGGCTCACCTGCTAATTTCCATCTTTTTGATAAAGTTGATTTTCCCTTTCAGGATTTTCTTGCCTCGGTTGATGTGATGATAGCTAAAATAGGATATGGTGTTTATTCGGGATGCCTGTGCAATGGGATCCCATTGTTATATGTTCCGCGAGATAATTTTGCTGAACATCCTGTCCTTGAAAGTGCCGTGAGGGAATGGGGGCATGGCTATAGCGTTTCTCCCGGAGATTTTTATGCTCTCAAATGGGGCAGGATATTGCAGGAAATTATACAGAAAGAGACACCGGTACAGATCCATTCCAATGGGGCACAACAATGTGCTAGGGCTATAGAGTCACTTTCCAGGTAGGATTTCTTTTTAAACAATGATAATAGTGAGTTAAGTGAAAGCATTTGTTTACAAAGCCTTTTACTTCTACTCAATATTATCCTCCACTTGGGATAATTTAACTCTATCTGGTCGATTTGTGATGTAGTGGTCTGAAGAGTCATTTATAATGTAAAAACTTTAAATAATTTTCTTGTTTTGAACATAGTACGATAGTATAATTAAGTATCATTAATACAAAAAATGGTATAGTGAAGGCACTATTTTTTTAAAAAGTTGTCCCTATTACAGGGTTGAAATTACATAAGACAGGGAAATTCGCCAATTGGCGGGTAAACATCACACTTTTTTATTTGGAATCATACTATGGAAAACCCACTCTCTCAATTTGTAGAAGTTGACGAGCGGAACGATGGCGTATATATCAAGGTCGACCAGACGAAGAAAAATCAGCTTCAGCTGGGTGCCCTTGAACGAGTCTTGAAGAGTGCACTTGTCGTCAATTATGACCTTGAAGCAATCCGTAGTGTATTCGACCGCGCGCAAGGTGATTTTGAAAAAATTGGTCCGCCTTTTGAATTTTATGATGTACAATTCGATTCATATGTTTCTATTAAAGTAGTAACCCCTCTCAAAGCAACAATGAGTATAGATTCCGAGTCTATTGTGGCTGGGATAAAACCAACCGGGAGTATGATACGTTATTCATTAGCGCGGCATGGTATAAAGTTTGGTATAAAGGAAGATACTATTAAAAAATTCATTGCGGATGCTGCGTATGATTCGGAAATTGTAATTGCGGAAGGAATACCTGCTGAAGATGGCATTGACGGGAAGATTGAAGTACAGGTTGATTTAAATCCGGACAGTGCACCGAAAGTTGACGAGTCCGGCAGGACTGATTATAGAGATATTAAGACATTTGTAGTAGTAAAAGATGGACAGGTTCTCGCCAAGCGTATACCACCCCAAGAAGGAAAACCTGGAAGAAGTGTTCTGGGAGAAGAAATTAAATCTCACATGGGGAATGATGTAAAACTCCCCGCCGGAAAAAATACGAACATCTCAAAGGACGGTCAGTACTTGACTGCTGGTAATGAAGGTATCGTTTGCGTGGACGGTGGCATGATTTGTGTCGGAGAGATGCTTAATATTCCCGGTGATGTTAATTTCAGTGTGGGAAATATCAAATATACCGGGAATGTGGTTATACATGGAAATGTAAGGCCTGGTTTTGTTGTAGAATCTGAAGGTGATATAGAAATACTGGGAGAAGTTGAATCCGCTAAAGTTATATCACGGAAAGGTTTTGTGACGATTGGAAAAGGGGTAATAGGCAAAGACGACACAGAGATTTATGGAGCCAATGGCGTATCTGTCAGTTTTGCCCAGGGAAGTACTATAAAAACCGACGGGAAATTATTGGTTGATAAATATCTCCTTCATTGCAACCTGGTCTGTTCTGTTTTAGAGACCACCAAACCGAACTCCGGTGTGATTGGAGGAAAACTGACCATATATGATCGGGTGATAGCGGTTAATATCGGTAATGATAAGAATGTCGAGACATTTATCAGCCTTGTTGATAAAAACAGAAGTAAGGCTAAAGAGAAGCTGGAAGAACTGAAACAGGTACGGGGGAAAATCATTAAACAGCTCGAACCGGTCTCCCGGGAATTGAAATCAAAAACAATGATTATTAAAAAGGTCGGTGCTAATGCTACGGTGAAGCAGCGGCAGGAGCTGAAGAAATGGGTTGACTCATACAATAGCCTCAATATGAAAGTGAAATATATTGATAAGAAGGAAGAAGAAATAAAAGCCCAGATGAATTCACCGGCAAATTTTAACGGTTCTATTAAAGTGACCAATACAATCTATCCCGGTGTCAAATTGGATATGTACGGTATATCGCATAAAGATTTCAAAATCCGTATGACAGATAAAGTATTTAGATTGAAAGATAACGTTATTGAAGCAGAGGGTTGATGAAATATGGATAATATGTCACAGTTTTCCGTTACCCAAGAGGATGGGTTTGTTCGCATTGTGTTGCCGGATGCAATCGGTATGGATGACAGGTTTGCTATCGAGAATAAAATAGAGGCGTATCTCTCCGGCAATTACTGTCAGCTTGTCCTTGACTTTTCCCTTACGACTGCTTTATACAGTTCGGGTATCGGCCTTCTCATTCAACTGCAAAAGTTGGCAAAGGAGAAAGATGTGGCAATAGCACTCGTCAATGTATCAAAAAAATTTCGTGATCTGCTGACGGGTGTCCACCTTGACCGTGTGTTTCAGGTTTATTCTACGGATGTCGAGTTTGAATTGTCATGACAATTCAAACTCG
>CBDVBE010000046.1:0-22967 GCA_965372145.1 uncultured bacterium
ACGAGCACGAGCACGAGCACGAGCACGAGCACGAGCACGAGCACGAGCACGAGCACGAGCAGGAAGACGACATACGGTGCGCATTTACTTCGTAATTCGTCATTCGTCAATTGCTATTCGCAATTCGATTTTTTTAGAACGGATATCCCTGAACATCAATGTTGGTCATACCGCAATCCCGCGCGCATTGTAAGGCTTCCTTATACTCTTCCCGGTTAATCCTCCGGGCGATTTCGGGATATTCAGGTGCTTTAAAAACCGGTGTGTATTGAGACATAATATTGAGATAGGTATCTTTGGACAGATTTTCGGCAATCCAGGTGATAACCTTTTTAGTGCCGCTGACACCGTTGGGCATAACCAGATGCCGCATCATTAATCCCCGCCGTATAATCCCGCCAGGGGGCATTTTTGCCTCACCGACCTGGCGGTGCATTTCAAGCAGGGATGCTTTGGTCCGTTCCGGGTAGGTTTTCGCCTTTGATGAGTATTTTGCCGCCATATCATTATCAGCATATTTAAAGTCAGGGAGATAGATATCTACAATCCCGTCAAATTTTTTCAGTATCTCCAGCCGCTCCCAGCCGCAGGTATTGTACACAACAGGAAGCCGCAGTCCTTTACCCGCAGCGATATCAAGGGCAAGCAGAATGTGTGGTGAGTAGTGGGTGGGAGTTACGACGTTGATATTATGACAGCCGATTCTCTGCAGGTCCAGCATCATGGCAGCAAGGTCGTCGATGCTTCGCTTCTGCCCCTCACCCCCCTGACTGATCTCCCAGTTTATACAGAACACACAGCGAAGCGCGCAGTTGGTAAAGAATATGGTTCCTGATCCGCCCCGACCCACCAGCGGTTTTTCCTCACCAAAATGGGGATGGTATGAGGCGATCTCCAGGTCGGCATTTGCCTGACAGGTGCCCCGATTTCCTGCAAGACGGTTTACTTTGCACTCACGCGGGCAGAGCCTGCAGCTTTCCATGATCTGCCAGAGCTCCTCACCCCGTTTTTTTAATTCACCGCTTTTATGCAGGGCCAGGTAAGCCGGCTTAAAGGTATCCATATCGTTTTCCTTTTTATCAGAAGCCTGTTTTTCTTTTGCGCAGCCGCTGCCGGTAATGAATAGTGACGTGCTCAGGCCGGATATAATCAGGCTGAAGAAGGATTTGATGAATTGACGTTTGGATTGTGGTTTCATTGGTATCGGATTTTCAGACAGCTTACTAAAATAACATCATAGTAATAATCTATACATTATGCCTTTCGATTGTTAATTTTTTATACAAACGATTTATTTCAGCACCAGCTTTACTTCAAACATCTTCGGCCAGTTTTTCCCGGTAAGGTAAATTCTGTCGTGATCAGGGTCGTAGGCAATGCCGTTCAGTACGCCTGCCCGTTTTGAAACGGATGAGTTTATCAGGTTGGCGCAATCTATTCTGCCCAGCACCGTGCCGGAAGCGACATCTATTATGACAATGAAATCGTTGGAATACACATTGGCGAAAACCTTGTGGTAGAAGTACTCAAGTTCATTCAATTTGGGTACAAAACTGTCCTTATCCTTTACGCGTACGCTGTCAAGCTGCTGAAATGTTACCGGATCCCAGAAGAACAGATAGGATGACCCGTCACTGAGGATCAGCCTGCTGCCGTCATGGGTGATACCCCAGCCGTCATGAGGATTGACAACACTATCGAGTCTGGTAAACGTTTCTTTATCCCAGATAAAGGCAACATGTCCATGCCAGGTAAGCTGAATAATTCTGTTTTCCCAGATGACAATACCTTCGCCAAAATACTCCTCATCAAGAGAGATACTCTGCAGAACCTTCCCCGTTTCTATTTCTACTTTACGCAGTGTGGACAGGCCACTTATTCCGGTACCTTCAAAAAAGAAACCGTTTTCATATACCAGCCCCTGGGTATAGGCAGTGGAATCATGAACATACCGGTTGACTATTTCATAGGTATAGGTTATTACACTATCTGAATTGACGGCAATAGTAATGGCGTCTGTTGCCGTCACACCGTTCGCATCTTCTGCCACCGCCTTAATTGATCGGTTGCCTATGGTATTCCTCAGGGTATTCCATGTGCAACTGTAAGGTCGGGTGCTGTCTATTACAAACAATTCGTTATCGATATAAAAGGAAACAGCAGCAATATACCCGGCACTATCGGATGCATCAGCGGCTATGGCTAAAGTATCACCAAAATTGAAGACGGCATTGTCTGCAGGTGCCGTAATTTCACAGATTGGACAGCGGGACATGATAACGGTTCCGACATCTGAAATGTAATTCTCCAAAGGTATTTTTAAGGTTTGATAACCTTTTTTTGAGAATTGTAACGTGTCTTCAGCGAATACCCTTTCATTAGTAATGGATTTTGCGTATAAATTGTATTGAAACGAAGCTCCGGGTCGGTTGTCTATATCGATATCTTTAAAAACAGAGACGCTATTGCCGCATTGTAATCTGATTAGGTAAACAGAGACGCTGAGATGGTGTTTTATTTCTTCGAACGGTTTAATCTGATATGCTCCTTTTTTCAGGATATCATTTAAAACAGTACCGACCTTTTTCCCATCAAGAGTGAAAATATCTATTACTACCGGTTGTTTATTTTTTACTACAGAAAATGAAAGTATGCCCGTGGAATGAGAGTAGGTTGCATGGGTAAATTTTGCACCAAGACTACTATTCGAAATAATAGGAACTATACCGATAATAGTAAAATTTCCAGTATCATCAGTAATAGCACTGTCGCCATTTCTGAGAAGAGTAACGAGAACACCGGCAACTGAAGAGTCTTGTGTATTAACTACGTTCCCGGTAATATTGATATCGTCACTGAAAAGTAAGCTAATAGCAGTAAAAAGTATTAATATGGATTTGAATCTCATTATATATATACTTCCCTCTCTCTATAAAAATATTAAAAGTTTGTCCTTAATGCTTGGAAAACAGGGAATTAAATCTTTGTGAGGGAGAGGTCTCTTCCAGTTAAAATTTAGATAACAAACTTTAATTTCTTAGAAAGCAATTCCCACCCCTCCCTGTCCAGGTCACTTTCAATAAGAGGTTTAAAACCAAAATCGAGGTAGATTTTCACTGCTTTGTAGCTTGTCGTTTGAGTGGTTAAATAGAGTATTGTGTGATGCTGTTTTAGCACATTCATTACAGCACTGACCAGTGGCTTTGCAAGGTTCTTTCCCTGATACTCCAGATAAATGCCGGCCCAGTGTACTCTCCCATACCGTTCACCTTTAAAATTGTTATTATACCATGCAGTGCCTGTGCCTATACAATTCCCCTGCATGTTTACAAGAAACAGTGACCGCTGCTCAAACTCTTTTATATAGGGCCCGAATTCTTCGTTAAATCGCTGAAGGGCTTCATCTGTGGTTTTGAATTCACCCGCAGCAGTTTCAATTTCTGCCCATGTGTGTTGATCGCCCTTCTTGAAGTTCCTGATAGAGTAACCTTCTGGTAGATCAAACAGGGGAATATTTTCTGTATCGCTTCTGATCATGGTAAGCGGGATGTATTTCATGTTTTTTATCATTCAAGGTTATTTCTAAAATATCAATAAAAATATAAATCATCACCTTCCATAAAAATCGTGAGAAATTTGACTCAAAAGAGTATAAAATGAAAATTTAATTGTATGACCTACAAGGACAGCAAATATTCAGGCAGAAGTACTCATGTAATCGAATAGTAATAGCACCTATCTAAATCAATATCACTACACTGGTTGCACTGTTTCCGAAAAGAAACAGCCAATTATCACTCTACCAATACTACCAACTGAATCTCACTCGTGTAGAAGAAGTTGGCCTGACTACACAGGTGATTTTACCACTAATTGGTGATATATCTATATAATAATTATTTACCTGATACGAAGAAAACTGGCCGCCGTTAAATGAAAAGGAGCCGTATCCCTGGATTATGTAAATATAGAGTCGTATTGTTGAAGAGGTATTTATCTGAAATGTTGTCTCGCTGTTAACGGAAAAAATGGTTGTGCCGTTATCTCCTGAGGTTAAAATAATATTGCCGGATACATTTACTGTCCTTGTCTTATTCGCTTCATTTCCCGATTTATCCGATACGGTATAGGTAATAATATACGTACCTGCCGACGAGGTATTTACATTACCGCTAATTTCAATAGAGTCAGTGAGGTCGCCGTCAATATCGTCATACGCGGTTGCGCCGGGTTCATTATAATTTTGACCAAGGGAAAGATTCATTGGATTTGATCCGTTAAGTGTTATCACCGGCGGGGTATTATCCTCTGAGACAATGACATTCCTAGTTTTTTCAGCACTGTTTCCAGCGGTATCAGATACCGAATAGGTAAGAATATAGGTATCCGCAATACTGGTATTGACCGTTCCTGTCACGACTATGTTATTTGTGATATCCCCATCAGTACTGTCGTACGCGGTCGCACCGGGATCGATAAAAGTTCCGCCCAGGTCCACATTCATTGGATTGCTGCCTAAAAGCGTTATAATCGGTGGGGAAGTGTCAAAGGCTACATTAATCTTCCGCTCTGCTATACCGACATTACCATGCTGATCCGTTACCGTATAGGTAATAGTATAGGTACCGCCTACCATTATGTTTACATCTCCGACTGTGTCAAGCTGGCTGGTAAGGTCACCGTCATAATTATCCATTGCCGATGCACCATATTCGGTATAGGGATAACCCAAACCTAAATTTATGGTATTGGGACCATTTATTATAATTACCGGAGCAATTGTATCAGCTACCTCAACCTCACGCTCTGCAGACGTTTCATTACCCGCTTCATCTGATACAGTATAGGTGACTTTATACGTTCCCAGCACAGTAACATTAATATCCTTTTTCACGGTAAATTGTGAAAAGGGAATTGAATCAACAACATCACCGACACTATCCATTGCATAAGCACCAGGCTCTTTATAGACGCCCATGTAATCAATTGCCATTGGATTGGGACCATTCAGGGTAATAACAGGTGGAACTGAGTCGATAATACCAACTACTACAACCCGTTCCGCCTCACCTTTATTGCCGGCTTCATCTGACACACTGTAATAGACGGTGTATATCCCGTTCTGGTTTGTATTTACTTCGTCATTATCAATATCAATTGCGCCGGTCAGGTCACCATCCACATTATCCTCTGCGGTTGCCCCCGGCTCAGTATAGGCGTCCCCTAAATTAAGAAGAAGAGGATTGTCGCCGAGCAGTGTAATTACCGGTGGTATGGTATCAATGTAAACCTCTACACTTACCATTCGTGATGCTAATGCTATATTCCCTGCGACATCGGAAACGCGATAGTGTACGGTATGAGTGTCTGCAACCGAAGTGTTTATTACTGTATCATATTTTTCTATCCTGTCCGTGATGTCACCATCCTTGTTATCAGTTGCAGTTGCTCCGGGATCAACATAGGTCTCCCCTAAGTAAAGGGTATACGGATTATCCCCAAGAAGCTGAATCTCTGGTTTTGTCATGTCGTCTCCCTGACTGTCTTTTACCGTTACGATCCTCTCTGCGGTGGCCTCATTGCCCGCATTGTCTGATACACTGTAATGAATGGTATAGTCACCTTCATGGGCGGCATCAACACTGCCACTGGTAAGTATCCGATCACTCACATCACCGTCGAAATTGTCTACTGCCCTGGCACCGGGATCATTAAAAACATCGCCGATGTTTATTATATATGGTACAGGACCAAGGATTGTCATGACCGGTGGGGTTACATCTTTTTCACTGACAACCACTTCAATAACCGTGGCATCGGAGGTATTACCATCACTGTCTGTGGCAATAATATATACAAAGTAGGTTCCGGCAATATCGGTAAATGTCTCGAAGTTGAGCTCCGTTCCCCATTCATCTTCTACCCAAATTCTTATATTGTTAAGCAGATACTCCTGACTATCTTTGTCATCGGATACGGTAAAAGCAGGTACGTAACTGTCTCCTACAGTAATAGTGACCTTAGTGTTGTCACAAGTAACGACAGGATTCTCATTGTTAGAAAAATCGGTAAAATCTATCTGTGTACAGGCGGAAAAAAGAAGAAGGAAAAAACAGAAAGAAATATAAATATTTTTTAAACCTATTGTTAAATCCATAACGCTCCCCCCACGTTCAATACGGTTTTAATTAATAGGACTTTATAGTCGTTTGTTAAATGTCAAAGGTTCATTAATTCGTAATATAATTAATATTTTCTGCGGTAAAAGCAAAATGTTTAATAAAAAATTACGAAATAGTTCCAAGTTGTTGTTTTATAATGAGATAGAATAATTTCCTCAAGTAAATTATATTTTTGCACGGTTTCTGTGCAATGAGAGAAAGTATTTTCACCGAAAGTAGGAAGGAAAATCCAACGTGATTTCTGATAATTATTTTAACATGAAGATGTGCAAGTTGTTAGTGAGGGGCGGGTTCTTTGTGTAAAATAATAATTCTAAAAGCGGGTACTGCTGTTCATTATTTAATAAATACAAAAATTAATCCTGTCCAAGTAATCTATCCCCTATTATTTCAATCGCTTTGTATTTCGGCCTGTCATAAAAAATCCCATTATTCGCATTTACTTTTTCTGAAATACCTCTGAGGAAAATATAGAAAACACCGCCAAAATGCTTCTCATAAGAATACCCTTTAATTCTCGTGCCAAGATATTTATGTAGTGCCAGTGTGTAAATATAGTACTGGAGGATATATGAATGCTCAACCATTGCTTTGGTAAGATTGTCTTTTGTGTAGTATTCAGGCGTGTGACCGAGATGATTCGATTTCCAGTCCACCAGATAATACCTGTTGTTATGCGTAAAGAACAGGTCAATGAAACCATGCATATATCCCTTCACCGGTTTGAAATCAAGATCGCCTAAGTGTTCCGGGAACGTGTTGAAAGTACATCCTGCCTTTGTGAAAAGTGTACTGAGTGACTCAGGAGTAATTTTTTCTAACGGATAATAAAATTCAAGCTCACGGCAGGTGTTGCCTTTTGGTACAGTTGAGAGACACAGGGAATCGTTATCTGCATTCAGGGTGAGTGTTATCAGATTATTTATTGCAATGTGAATCGTGTCATGCCATTCCTGTGCAAAGCCGAATTCCGCCAATTTCTGAGTAATGATAGCTGATAAGGAACCGTTATCTTTTTCAACGAAGTCGAACTCTTCCAGAATGGCATGGAAAAATGACCCGGCAGTGGTGCCTTTCGGAAAGGTGAAGATATTTTTTTCATCTGTTTGTGATGCAGTTTTTTCAATACTGATTTCTTCGGTATACATGGTTTCCTCACGGTCGGGTTGTTCAGCATCTGCCGAATAACGGTGCGTCAGAGAGCTGAAACTGGAAAGCCGCCTGCCGTCTGAAATGGTACCGCTAAATGTTCTGCAGGCAAGGTCATCCCTGGATTCGACAG
Organism: uncultured bacterium; assembly: GCA_965372145.1. Lineage (GTDB taxonomy): Bacteria > Fibrobacterota > Chitinivibrionia > Chitinivibrionales > JANQEN01 > CBDVBE01. Next base: position 7,465 of record CBDVBE010000046.1, read on the forward strand.
GTGGTATATATTTCGCTGACTGGATATCAGAGATTTCCTCAACAGAGATAGAGCCTTCAGATTTGCCGGCGAGAAGACGAATCGAGGTTATCATATCGTTGTCACTGAGCGTTTTTATATGTTTTACAAGGTCGGAGACCGTTGAAGTGTTACTCCAGGTTTCAGGTTTATGAAAGAGATAGGCGGGAGCGCACGCTTCCGACTGGTTGAACCGTCCCCATGCAAGATAGCATTTGTACTTTGCCCGGGTGATAGCCACATAGAGAAGCCGCAAATTTTCAGCAAGCATCTCTTTTTCAGCACGGATTTTATGCAGGTCGGATTCCGGGCCGCCAAGCTCATATATTCGTCTGTTATCCTCATCATGAAAAATGAATTCACTGGCTGTAACACGCGAGCTTTCCCAGTTAAAAGGGCAGAAAACAATGGGATATTCCAACCCCTTTGATCGGTGTATTGTCACTACCTGGACAGCATGTTCATCACTTTCCAGCCTAAGTTCATGCTCTTCAAGACGCGGGGACTCGGGATTGAGTTGTGTCGCATACCAGGTCAACAGGTGTGCCATTGACAAACGATTTTCTGTGCTCTGCTGCTGAAGCAGGTCCATGATGTGCAGTATATTGGTAAGACGACGCTCACCATCAGGATGGGCAAGCAGTTTTTTTCGTACCTGCTGCCTGTTTAGGAATGTGTTAAACATCCGGATAAAACCGTACCGGTTCCAGAGATCGTGGTATTCACGAAATTCGTCGTAATACTGTTCGATACTGTCTCCCTGCTCCGATGCAGTATATAATGCATTGCCCCGGAGTCCGATTAGTGCGGTGCACAATGCGGTTTTGATATAACCGTGGTTATGCGGGTATACAACCGCGTGAAGAAAATGGTTAATCTCTTCAGCGTCAATAGTGTCAAAGATATTCCCCGCTTTTTGCAGGACTGCCGGGATGTCTGCTTCAGATAAAGCGAGCTTTATATCGCGTGCCTGATTCCGTTTACGGACGAGAATCGCGATATCCCCGGCCCTGATTGGCCGGGTACCGGTGTCATCGGTGATTGTACCATGCGTAAGCAATCGTGTAATCTCCCGTGCCGTTAATTTGCATAACAGCGGTGTCGCGGCCCCTTTGGTAATCGGTGAGTATGGTGATGCATTATTTTTCCTGTGGGAGAACCGGCTGCTTGCAAGGTACCAGATCGTAAAAGGGGCTTCGGGCCTGTCTTCACAGGTTATGGTATATGATGACGCATCCGGCGGTTTCTCCGCAATGAAATAGGGGATACGGCCGTATATAAACGGATCACTGCTATTAGTAAAGATTGTATTAAAGGCGTGAATAAGTGATCCGGCTGAGCGCCTGTTAACCCTGAGCGTATGCAGGTTGTCCGCCGGCGTATTCTCCGCTGCATCAATAAAGGTAAAGATATCCGCACCACGGAAACTGTAGATTGCCTGCTTGGGATCGCCGATAAGAAAGAGCGGTATATTCTCGTTATCGGCAAACAACGGTTTAAAGATGGCATACTGGACCGGATCGGTATCCTGGAATTCGTCAATAAGCGCCGCACGGTACTGCTTGTGCAGTGAACTGACAAGCACCTTCCGATTAGCGCCCTTTAATGCACGGTATACATTGGTTAACAGGTCATCGAACGTATTGATATTATTCTGCTGTTTTTTATAATCAAGGCAGCGGCGGACATAGGAAAACAGGTCGTATTTCAGTGCGAGCAGGTTTTGTGCAAGCATTGAACAAAGCGTGCAGGATTGTTCATACACTATGTCACAAAGGTTGAAAAGCTGATGCTCCGGCGGAGTCCCGTTTTTATTGGTCGCTTTGGCAAGTTCCTGATTTGTAAATTTAATAAAACCGGAGAAAAGTTCCGGATTGGTTCTGCCGTATGCAATAAACAGGTCAAACGCCGTGAAAAGTGACGGGATGTGCTCCTTTTTGTATTTGCTTTTATGCAAATCACTCTGGAGCAGGATCTCCTGAATCTCATTTTTTACCTTTGGCCAGGTTTCGGAAACATTGTCAAATGCTTTGTTAAAGGAGATTTCAGCCGGTGTAGTATCAATTGATGATGTTTGGGGAATGATCTGCAGGTCCGGCTGCACAAGATGCTGGTGGACTATGTTAACCAACCGCTGTGGAGACCATGCATGGTTCATGAGATAGTTTACAAAATAGGGTGAGGCGGTATAGAGGGATGTCCGCCAGTAATCATACACCGTTTCCTGCAGCAGGGTTTCCCGGTCCGTGATTAATTCCGTATCGAACCGCATACTGCTTTCAAATGCATTATCTTTCAGCACCCGTTGGCAGAAGCTGTGTATGGTACAGATCGGCGCTTCATCAAAAGAGTAGAGTGCTTTATTAAGGAGTGCTTCTGTATATGCCGGTGATTTCTTTTTGGTATGTGCAGAAACGATAGCCGTAAGTGTCTCATCCGCAGGGGACCCCTGGGTAACCTGCACTGCCTGGGCGATCAATTTACGAATCCTGTCACGCAGTTCTTCAGTCGCAGCTTCGGTGAAGGTAACCACGAGGATTGAGTCAACCGTACATTCCTTTTCCAGAAGAAGCCGCAGGAAGAGGTGAGAAATGGCGTATGTTTTCCCTGTCCCTGCTCCCGCAGAGATACAATGGGTACCGGAAAGAGGACAGGTCAGCAGGTTAAAATCGTTCATAACAGCGCCGGTTGTTCATGTAAAAATATCGGCCGGTATATCTGTACGGCTAATTCTGCAAATTCAGCAGAAAAAGGATCATGGTTGCCGGGAAAGAATGCGTAATAGGTGTCATTACTCTCCCCACGACTCTGCTGATTGCCATGCCATGCCACATGAGCTTTTTGCAGAGCAAACTCTTCAGATTTTCCCATGTTAATGTGTTGAGCATATTCATAGGAGGTTGCCGGAAAAAACGGGAGCGGTTGTGCAAGTCCCTTTTCATACAGTTGTAATATATTCGTCAGCATTGTGTCTGCATTATCTATTCTTGTGAATTGGATTGATTGTATATATCCCCTGGAATCCCTGCCGAGGAGAAGGCTGGTCTCCGGTAATGAGTCATCACGTATGAGGGCAAGAATTAGGTGGCTGAGCCATGACCTGAGCCTGTCTTTTGCCTTAATCCCTGCAGGACGAAAATGGACAAGATTATCCTGTGTCAACAAATTGATACTCCCTGTTATTGTAAATCCGCCTAGAGAAAGGTCTATCGTAATGCTCTTCTGACCGGATGGATGCATCGCTTGCCTGGCTAATGGGGCTGAAAACCGGTCTGTGTTTTCACATACGTGGTTAAAGGTACACATTCCCATTGTACCGTGGGGGAGAATGCCCCGGGCTTTTACTGAGGCATAGTAGTTTTCGAGTGATTCTCCTGATAGTTTATGTTCGAGAAGTTTTTGCTCGAGCAGGTATTTTTCAAGGCCGCCGATAGAAAACGGTTCAGTATCCTGTATAATCTCCATTGCTGCAGCGGGTACTATACCCAGGCGGCTTTTAAAGAAATATTTTACCGGATGGGTAAGAAATAAACCCAGTTGCTCAAGGGTAATCTGATGCCGGTCATGATCATCCGGCAGCGGAAGCGGGGAGTCAATGAATACCGGTGGTTCTTTCTGCCCGGCGGATGCAGCATCCGCGTTTTGCTGTGAATAGCTGAAAAACTTCGGTTGGTGTTCTTTGAAATAAATGGTGTTAAAGGCGTTAAGCCGATGGTGTGTGGTAATGTGATCAATAAGTGATTCGGCGCTTTCAGCCGGTAATGCATAGTTCCGGGAGATGTAGTCCGTCAATTCACTGACAAGGACCGATGGCGGAATAGTACTATTATCTGTAATATTGTGCCCGGTATAACTTATATAAAGCTTTTCGCGTGCAGAAAGAAGTGATTCGAGGAAACAGTATCTGTCCTCTTTCCGCACAGACCGGTCACCGGGCTGCTGATGTGCAGCAATAAGATTAAAAGAAACTGAGGATTCTCTTCTGGGAAACGTACCGTCATTCATACCGACCAGGCATAGAATTTTAAAGGGAACGCTTCGCATGGGCAGCATGGTACAGAAGGTCACTCCGCCGGTCATGAAGCCTTTGCCATACTCCTTTTTGGAAAGCAGGGATTCAAAATACGTGCGTATAATCGTAAAGGAGATTTTGTGTGGATAGCCGGTCTTTTGGCCCTGTATAGAGAGGTCTCGAATGGCCTGCCGGAGCATTTCAAGATGGTACTCGTTTGATTCGTTCGATGTAAAGAACGTAGTACAAACAGAAAGAAGAAAATCTGCCCATTCAGACAAAGTCCTGTCCGTATCGATCTGTTGTACAATACAAAAAAGATTTTCCAGAAAGGAAGCGAAGGTTCCGAGTGTTTCTGCATCACTACTGTCAAGGGCATCATAAGGAAGTATCGTTTCATAAAGCATGTCGCTGTGAGGAGCCATTGCGTACCCGAGGAACAGCCTGTCCAGCCCAGCCTGCCAGGTATTCTCACCGGTACCGGGCATCCCGACCAGCTCGCGGTACTGTTCATCGATGCCCCATCGAATAGCTGTCTTTTCAACCCACGAATAAATGAGCGCGCGTGCATCTTCACCGATTCCCCATGTTTCGCTTACCGCATCCGATTCAAGGATCGATAGTACACCGGCTGCGGAAAAACGGCTTTTTTTCACATCAAGGATATAGAAAAAGTCATTAATCACATTGCTGCTGCTTCGGGCTGTCATGTCTGCAATGCAGAACGGTATGCGGAGAGCATTATCGGACGTCGTGTCAAATACCGTATGTATAAAGGGGACATAGCCTTCAATATCAGGGATCATGACGATAATATCATTTGGCGTAAGCGTCGCATCCTGTTCGAGGTAGGAAAGAATTGCATTATGAAGAACTTCAATTTCCCGCAGCGGACTGTGGCAGACCTGTATCTGTATGGATTTGTCATGGTCAGGAATGATAAGCGGCGAGTCATGGGTACGGAGATTCAAAATATCGGATTGCAGTATACCGAGCATGCTGTCTTCCGCAGGGTTGAAGAATTTACTTGATTCTTCACAGTCAAGGGTGTGCAGCAGGGAAAGAAACTCCCTTCCGTAAGCGCCGAGTGAGGCGAGGAGATTATTTCCTGTTTCATAGTGCAGGGCAGTAAAATCCATATCAACCTGAAGCGATTGTACCGATTTCCGAGCTTTATATTTTTCAGAAACTATGTCATCCCAGAAGTGTCTGCATGGGTTTAATGTAAAACAATGGATGTCGATATACCGGGAGAGTGCATGCAGTATTTCCGCGTGAAATGCAGGAAGATATGAAATGCCGAACATAGAGATACGTCTTGGCAGATACCCATTCCGGGAGTCACTCTCTTTTAATGAATTAAAAAACTTTTCTCTGAGAGCAACTCTGTGGATATCGTCTATTGAATCGACACATGCCTTCCACAGCAGTGCCTGCCATTTCTCATTATTTGTACTGCCTGTTTTCCCTGATTCCCAGAGATAAAGCATCTCCGGGCGGAATATGGTGTAGTGATCAAACAGGTCTGCAATTTTCCTGCAGAGTTGAAACAGTTTAATCTGATCAGGATCGTTGCTGATATACTGCCTGATCTGCTCGAATTCCTTTCGCTTAAGCTGAGAGGGGAGGAGGGCCATGATCTGCCACGTGAGCATCTCAGGACTGTACAGGGAACGTTGGGGAATGTCTGTGAAAACCTTCTGAAAGATAGACTGGATAAAAGCATTGGGAAAGGGAAAGTCAATATTAGCGCATACCTGCAATTTTTCTACCAGGGAAAATGCTATAAAACGCTCCATACCTCCGCTGGGTATAACGATGGTTTCAGGCTCCATCGGCGGCAGCGGGTCTTGTGCGATTATTTCTGCCAGTGTTTCCGCACAATACTCGATGCGGTTGCTGGTGTGTAAGAAAAAGCCGGGCATATGATATTTTATTATTTAATTTATATAAGTAATAGTTTGTTATGATAAAATCGTTTATTGTGAAAATAAATTTTAAAATTGGAAACACTAAGCATTAGTAATTATTTGTTTTAAATAAAGATTAAGGGACATATTTTTATTTTGATTTTTATATCGAAATTGTCTCTCACCAGAGAGGACTTTTATGAAAGATCAAACAGAAAAAAAAAGAAAAACAGTTTCCAAAATTATCAAGTCGCTTACACCGTCAACCTCCAGTAAAAAGAAGATAAAAAGAGAGCTGGCAGTCAGTGAAGAAAAATATAAAAGTGCTTTTGAATATACGGGAACCGGCATGATGGTGCTTGAAGAGGATATGACCATCTTACTGATGAACCGTCAGATATCTGAAATGACCGGTTATTCTCATGAAGAAATTGAAGGAAAATGGCAGTGGCCTGAACTGGTCGCAGAACAAGATAGGGAGCGGATGATTCATTATCATCGTATGCGGCGGCAGGATACTGAGGCGATACCCGCTGAATATGAATTTCAGTATAAACATAAAAGCGGTACCCTGCATGATGCATTGGTAACAGTGAGTATGATACCCGGGACAAAACAATCGCTCGTTTCCATGCTTGATATTACTGAACGGAAAAAGATACAGAAGGAGCTTTTTGAGAGCCGGCGGCGGTTTAAAGAAACCGCTGAACTGCTGCCGACTGTTATCTGTGAGGTTAATGCTGATATGCAGTTTACCTATGTTAACAAGATGGGGCTTGATCAATTCGGTTACTCATCGGATGAATTTGCCGCTGGGTTAAACCTGCAGAATATGATACACAAGGATGATCTGGAACGTGCTGAAAAAAATATTTCGCATATCATGCGCGGGGAGCCTATTATCCCCCAGGAATACCGCATGGTACACAGAGATGGAACTGTCAGGGACTATTTCATTACATCATCACGCATTATGAAGGATAACAGGGTGGTCGGTATACGTAGCAGCCTGATGGATATCAGTGACCGGAAACGAATAGAACGGCAACTGAGGGAGAGTGAAGAACGGCTGCGAAGTATTTACACGGCTTCCCCGATAGGGATTGCACTCTTCAACTCCGATGGGCGTGTGCTCGATATGAACAGGTCGTTTAAAAAGATGTTCGGGCTTCCGGATGAGGTCGATTATGACGGTGTTGATTTCTCCCTGTTTGAGCATGTTATAACGATGGATGAGAACAGATCAAAACTGGTGAGAAAAGGTGGGATGATTTTTGAATCGCAGGATGATTTTAAATTTGCGAAAGGTAAGGACACCTATGAAGTGGTACCCACCTCAAAGCGGTATCTCAACTGGCATATAACTCCCCTTGGCATTGAAACGGAGAGTACCACCATGTTCCTGGCACAGGTACAGGACATCTCTGAACAAAAAAAAGCTGAAGAAGTAAGGCTGCATAAAGCACAGAAATCGGCTGATGAAGCGAATCGAATGATGGAAGGTCTTCGCAAAGAGGTCTATCAGAATGCTCAGTTCCAGGATATGGTAAGCCGCAGTGCTTCAATGCAGAAAATTTTTAATATTCTGCCTGAGATTGCTCAGACCGCAACTACAGTATTGGTTACCGGTGAGAGCGGAACGGGTAAGGAGCTGATCGCTCGTTCAATCCACGCATTAAGTCCGCGGAAGGAGAAACCGTTGGTTGCTATTAACTGCGGCGCACTGCCGGATAATCTGCTTGAATCGGAACTGTTTGGCTATAAGGCCGGTGCGTTTACCGATGCGAAGAAAGATAAACCCGGCAAATTTGCCCTTGCAGAAGGTGGCACGATTTTTCTGGATGAAATAGGTGATATTTCCGCTGCAATGCAGGTTAAATTATTGCGGGTGTTACAGGAAAAAGTGTTTGAACCGCTCGGGGCTACGGCATCTGTCTCTGCTGATGTCCGGATTGTTGCAGCAACGAATAAGAATCTGTCTGAAATGGTAAAGAGTGGGGCATTTCGTGAAGACCTTTATTATCGAATTAAAGTGCTGAATATTGCCCTGCCTGCTCTGCGTGAACGTAAGGGTGATATTCCGCTTCTCTGTGATTATTTTATCAGCTTATTCAATGCACGGTTTAAAAAGAGTATTAAAGAGGTTTCGAATGAAGCACTCGATATTCTTCTCGCACATGATTATCCGGGCAATATCAGGGAACTTGAGAATACTTTTGAACATGCTTTTATTTTTTGTAAAGGCGATACAATTGAACCATCCCATATACCGCCCGAAGTCGCTTCCTCCATCAAAGGCCCAAAAACATCCGGAAATATCTTTGATGGTATAACCGGTTTCGAAGAATTGGAGAAAATGTTTATAGAACATATTCTTAATGAAACAGGTGGAAGCAGGATCAAGGCTGCTGAACGGCTTGGTGTCCATAAAGCGACATTATTCAGAAAGCTGAAAAGCCTGGGAATTAATAATGGATAGATACTGCCGGATACCGGTGAAAATCCACTTCTGACACTCACTGCTGTATAGTAATAAGTTTTTGTTTTGCTTAGTCGGATAACCCGTTAAAACATAGACAATTATTTTACTTCATGGTATCATTGATACAATTGGGATGATGAATTATCTGGTACCAGGGGGCATCGAGGTTTTTATTCACCATTAGTACCTTACAGATTGCTTTCTTGTTTTTTAGAAAGGAAACTGATAAGGTACTTACTTGCGGATTTATCCCGCGTTAGTGTTACGTATATAAATGGAAAACCAGTTATTTGACACCAAATTAATAAATCTTGACAAGTTTCTTGTTGAGAGAAAACAAGCTGTTCTGAAGATAGCCTATTTCCGCTATGTAATGGGAATTGTGTCAGGTCTTCTTTTCTATATATTCAGGGATTTCCTTCCGTTTCCCTATCCTCATTCTATTTTTGTTTGTATTCTGTTTCTTACGGGAAACAGTATCCTCCATATCCTTTCTATTTTTAACGGTTTTAAAGACATATTTGAACAGGCAAGTCCCTTTTATGATATAGCCTTCGTTCCTCTGGTACTTTATTGCAGTGGGGGATTTATCAGCCCATTTGTTGTGGTATTTATTATTACTGCAGTGAGTGTCAGTATTATGTATCCTGATAAACAAGTGACTATTCGCAATATTTATATATTTCTTATTATCAATTATACCGGTATTGCATTATTACAGCAGTATGGAGTGCTTGCCAATCGTGTAGAGTACTCACGCCGGATTATGACCAATCAAGTGTTTTTCTATCTGGTAATCAGTACGACAAATTGTGTTATCGGTATCTGCTATTTTATCCTGAAAAAGATGAGTGACCGGCGCCATGTAACCCTGAATGCATTAAAACATGCATATGAGAATGTTGTTAAAGGGATCACCGAGGATGTGGGCCAGAATCTTTTTCAACGTCTGGTACTGCATCTTGCCGAAGCCCTGCAGACACGGTGTGTGTGTATCGGAAAGGTTGACAAGAAAGAAACATCAATCGTTCCGATAACGGTATGGGATGGGGAGTTTATTGCCACGACACCATCAATCCCAATTGCCGGTTCTGTATTTGAGAAAGTGCTGCAACAGAAGAAATATTATTGCGCCTGTAATATCAAAGAGATATTCCCGGATGACCGGTTTTTAACACTGTTTGATGCTGAGAGTTTTTATGGTATTACACTGTTCAGTAATGATGGTAAACCAATCGGCGTGATCTGTACAACACATGACAGTCCTATGATCACCGATTATATAGTGCGCTCAGTTTTTAAGATATTTGCTTCCAGGGCCGCAGCTGAGATTGAGCGAATGAGTACTGAAGAGAAGAGTAAAATTGTTCATGAACAGCTTGCCCAGGCTCAAAAATTGGAGGCGCTCGGCCAACTTGCCGGTGGTATTGCCCATGATTTTAACAATATCCTTAATGGTATAATGGGATACAGTCAATTATTGCAGATAAAGCTTGGAAAGGATTCGCCCGTAAGCAGGTATCCGGATAAAATAATTGCACTTTCAAAGAAGGCTTCCGCGTTAACCAGTCAACTTCTTACCTTCGCTCGAAAAGGCAAATACCACCTGATCCCCGTTGATATTCACCGGTCGATTTCTGAAGTTGCAAGTATGTTGGAGCATACTATTGATAAAAGTATTTCTATCAGGCAGGAATTGAAATCCAAAAAGTTTACTGTTGTCGGTGATCCGTCACAGCTGGAAAATATGTTTATTAATTTATCGGTCAATGCACGTGATGCCATGCCTGACGGAGGAGTGCTTACTCTTGGTACAGAGCAGATTATTATTGATGGGGAATTTATCAAGGTCCACTCTTCAGCGCAAAAATGTAAACCCGGGGATTATATAAAGGTTTTTGTCGATGATAACGGTAAAGGTATGGATGACAAAACTATGGTTCATATATTCGAGCCTTTTTTTACAACAAAAAAGCAGGGCAAAGGTACGGGGCTTGGACTTGCAGCGGTCTATGGCTGTGTTGAAAATCATGGCGGTTTTATCGAAGTCGAGAGCAAAATTGATGTTGGATCTGCATTTAAAGTATTTCTTCCACTCTCAAAAAAAGAGGAGCTGGCACGAATGGATACCCAAACATTTGTGCGTGCAATTAAAGGGCGAGGAGCGTACCTTTTACTTGTTGACGATGAAGAGGATATACTTGAAAGCTTTTCTGAAGCACTTACCCTGTATGGTTATACCGTAAAAACATGTCAGGATGGCAAAAAGGCAATTGAATATTTCAAAGAATCATTCAGCGAAATAGATCTGGTCATCCTTGATATGAATATGCCGAAGATGAGTGGAAGGCAGGTTTTTGACAAAATGAAAAAGATTGATCCCTCTGTCAATATCCTGATCTCAACCGGCTATACCCTTGATGCAGAAGCACAAAAGCTCATATCTGAAGCCGGAGTCATTGATTTGATACATAAACCCTACCGTCCGGATAGACTCGTTCGGGTTATTGAAAAAAATCTTACGGATAAACCGGTTTCAAAAAAATAGAAATAAATTGTAACCATCCAGTAAAATCCTGAAGAGTTATCCCCGAAACTGAATAGGCAAGCTCCTTGTCAAGGAGCTTCAATAATTGTTTCCCACCCGAAAAGGTTGCATAAACGCGACATGCTATCAATTCTAGTCGTGATATTGCGACTAGAAAAAAATACAAACCCAAGTCAAGCCTTGTGTAACTAAAATAATATCAAGTTGTTACAGGCCGTTAGGTGAGTTTGGCACACTAGTTGCATTTCTGTGAGGCAGTGGCAAAAGCAAATCCTAACATAAACAAAATGAAAGGAATGAGAGCATGGAATTCAAAAGCAAAATAATAATCCATAAACTATTCTTTCACATATGTGTCATTTCATTTTGTGTTAATTCATTTGCGCAGGAAAATAGTAAAACAACTATCTCCGTGTACGGATTAAAATCAATCGGAATATCACAGGATCTTGCTGAATCACTTCAGGAGCATCTGGAATCCAATTTACTTAAATTTGACCACTATGAAATACTCTCACGAAATGACATTGACCTTATTCTAAAAGAAAACAGATTTCAGCAGACCGGAATCTGTACAGAGGAAGAATGTCTAATTGAAGCCGGACATATACTTGGTGTTGAGAAGATTATTACCGGTACTATCAGTATGGTCGGAACTACCTATAATGTGGTGTTAAAGCTGATCGATGTAAATACCGCAAAGTTGGAATCCTCAGTTAATCATAAACATTCGGGAAGTATTGATACCCTGCTCGATGTCATTGAAATTTCCTTGTATACGCTTCTTGGCAGAGACAACGTAACAGCAGCGGATAGCGTTAAGCAGTATAAAATTGACAGTCTCACCCAACACTATATTGAAAACCTGAAAGAGGAAATTGTCGCACTGAAAAGTACGACCACTGAATTACAGAGAAACATGGAAGTGGAGAAAAACATGATAGACAATCTGCAGAAAAAGCAGAAACTTCTCGAAGAGAAAGAGTTGGATCTGCAAGTAGAGAAAGACAATGAGGATAGTACTCAGGATGAAATGAGAGACAAAGAATTAACTGCGTTCATATTTTCTGAAAAGAACAATACCGAAGATATACAGAGTGAGAACGACCGGATTATCGTTAGTCAAAATACCGAAGCTATCAGGAAAAAAAGCAGAAGAATCGGTATCGGTGCAATAGCGTTACTCTCTGCTATCAGTTTAAGTGTCTTTTTAGGTCAGGTAATTGGTTCTAAATAACTATATCCATTAACCTTTTTAAGGAGGTTGTTATGCGTTACTATTCAACAAAAACATTAATAGCTACAGCTCTCATTGTGGCTGTTATACAAGTAAGTGCAGTTTTTGCTCGCATCAATGAAGATGATGGCAATGTCAAGCTGCGTTCCCGAAAGCTCAACGGGCCGAGACTTGGTGTGACGTATGTTGCTCAGAGTGATCTGTTGGGTCGAAATGGTGGACTGTCCAAAACACTGCAGCAAAATGATATCGGTTCAATTATCAGTCTTTTTGGCTGGCATTTTGAGTGGCTGGTCACTCCGGAAGGTGGCGGACCATCATTTATTACCCAGGTTGTACCATTATTTGGAGGTGTTGAATATGCCACAATAATCCCAAGTGCAACCCTTATTCTTGGAATTCGTATGCCTAAAGGATTTGAGTTTGGGTTAGGGCCTAACTTGTTATTTCGGTTTGAAAGGTATAATCCGGTGAGTACCGCCTTGATTGTAGCAATAGGAAAAAGTATAGATTTCAGCGGTGTCAGTATTCCATTGAACCTGGCAGTAGCAACAAATAATGATGGAACCCGTTTTTCGTTTTTGTTCGGGTATGCGATGGGATCGAAGAAAAAGTAAATGTATTCATTTGATAGAAACGGGCAATTAGGATTAGAACTATCAAACAAAATCGGAGCTGAAAGATTTGAAAAATCTTTCAGCTCCTTTAATGGACAAAAAGAACTAAGACTTATAATTAACCACATCAATACTCCTGTTTTATGAAATATAAGAACAAAATAGATATAAGAAAGTTGTGCCTCTTAACGGACAAATTTTTATACCCTGAAGGGTATGACTACTAATGAAAGTACACTTCCTATTGTTCGTTTATCCAGGGGATTCCATTTATGGCCATAGGGATAAAGAGAGATTAGTAATAGTATTGGATAGTAAACTTTCTATTGCACCACCCCATCCCGAGAGTTATAATTTAGAGCAATTTATAATTAACCTCCTTTAATTTTATGAGTATTTTAACGCAACGCCAGATCAACGAAATAATAAACAGCAACCTCAAGGACCCTTTCTCACTTCTCGGTATGCACCATGAGAAAAAGGGAATCTCTATCCGTGTATTCTATCCCGAAGCTCAGGGAATTAAGGTGTGTACACGAGGTGGATCAAAAACACTCTGTACCATGGAAAAGATCCATGACCATGGTCTTTTTGTTATGGTGTTTCCACAGAGAAGGAAAGTTTTTAAGTATGAACTTGTTATGACCCTGAATGATGGATCAAAAAAGGTAGTCATTGATCCATACAGTTTTCTTCCGGTCATGAGTGAGCATTCCCGGTACCTGTTTAATGAGGGAAACCATCAGAAGCTGTATGAGGATCTGGGAGCGCATGTCCGTGAGATAGATGGCGTAACAGGAACGGTATTTGCCGTATGGGCTCCGAATGCGAAGCGGGTTTCAGTTGTCGGCGGGTTTAATAACTGGGATGGCAGATATCACCAGATGCGGATGCTTGGCCATTCGGGTATCTGGGAACTTTTTCTACCGGGAATTACACAGGGGACTATTTATAAGTATGAAATCAAAAAATATGACCAGGATCATCTTGTTTTAAAAACCGATCCATGCGGTTATTCTCAGGAGCCATTCCCGCATCATGGGAGTATTGTATTTGATCTGGATACCTTTGGCTGGACTGATCACGAGTGGCTGGAGAACCGGTCGAATGAGGATCTACTCAAACGACCGTTGAATATATATGAAGTTCATCCGGGTTCATGGCGAAAGAGCGGTCCTGCTGAGGACGGTGATTATCTCTCTTATAAAGAACTGGCAGTGCAGTTGGCGGATTATGTCACTGAATTGGGCTTTACCCATGTGGAGTTGATGCCTGTACAGGAACATCCATATATACCATCGTGGGGGTATCAGGTAACCGGGTTTTATGCACCGAATCACCGGTTTGGCAATCCTGCTGAATTTCAATACTGTATCAATTATCTGCATAGCAGGGGTATCGGTGTTATACTGGATTGGGTAGCCGGTCATTTCCCGAAAGATGCGTATAGCCTTTCCTGTTTTGACGGGACGCATCTTTATGAACACCAGGACCCGCGTGAAGGGGAGCATGAGGACTGGGGTACCCTTATCTTCAATTACGGCAGACATGAAGTACGTAATTATCTCACTGCCAATGCACTTTTCTGGCTGGATAAGTTTCATATCGACGGCCTTCGGGTTGATGCAGTAGCATCAATGCTGTATCGAAATTACAGCAGGGAAGACAGTCAGTGGATCGCGAATCAATACGGCGGGGTAGAGAACCTTGAAGCGGTCGAATTTTTACAATCTGTTAACCATCTGGTACATGACAAATTCCCCGGTGTTTTTACCATAGCGGAAGAAAGCACTGCATGGCCAAAGATCAGCCGCCCCACTTCTGTCGGCGGTCTTGGTTTTACCTATAAATGGAACATGGGATGGATGCACGATATCCTCTATTATTTTACCAGGGACCCGGTGTATCGGAAACATCATCAGGACCAACTCACGTTTGGCTTATGGTATGCCTTTACCGAGAATTTTATTCTGGTGCTTTCCCATGATGAGGTTGTCCATGGCAAACGAAGTCTTCTTGAAAAAATGCCGGGGGATGCATGGTGTAAATTCGCAAATCTCAGGTCGTTGTTTGCTTTTATGTATGGCCATCCCGGTAAGAAACTCATATTTCAGGGTGGTGAGTTCGGTATGCAGAATGAATGGTATGAGAGCCGATCCATTGACTGGCATCTGCTTGAAAAAGGCGACGGTGCTTTCCACCATCAGGGGCTGATGCGGATGGTGGCTGATTTGAATCATCTCTATAAAAATGAGCCGGCACTATGGGAGGATGATTTTTCTCCTGAAGGCTTTTCATGGATTGATTGCACTGACCGGGATAACAGTATCGTATCATTTGTCAGGTATGGGAGCAATAGACACAATTGTCTTGTTTTTGTGTGCAATTTTACACCGGTAGTTCGCCATAATTATCGAGTCGGTGTCCCGTTTAATAAATATTATCACGAAATATTAAATACTGATGCGAAAGAGTATGGTGGTGCGGGAAATGGCAATATGGGTGGCGTGCAGGCATCCGAAGTGCCCTATCGAAATTACTCCCATTCAATTGAGTTGACACTTCCACCATTGGGTGTGCTGATTCTTAAATAAATAGTAGCCGTTCACGGCTTGAAATTAGAGATTAGAAATTATAAACGAAAGATAGGAAGTTCAATGATTAGTAGAAAGTTCAAAT
>CBDVBE010000047.1:0-22851 GCA_965372145.1 uncultured bacterium
GTCCCGCCATCATTGGCTTTTGCATTGACGTCAGCTCCCGCCTTGATCAGATCTTTCACTCTTGAGAGGTTTACTTCCTTCGCCGCCTCTATCAAATCCGAGTTAATATTCGCCCAAACCGTGAAGGAGGCTGAAAACAGGAATACCAGCCGCTATACACAGGATATATATACCAAACAGTCTGGTACGGTAGGATTTATCCGCTTTAACAATCTCTTCAGCCATGAATGTATTATACCACGATTATCGCCTGATCGTTATAATAAAAGGAATGAACTGTTATGTGGATTGGGATATACGAGTAGGATTACGATTACGATTACGATTAAGATTAAGAGTAGGAGTAAGAGTAGGAGTAAGAAATCATAAAGTGATAAAAAAACAGGCAGTCCGCACCTCTGTGCAACACTGCCTGAATGGTATACTATTTTTTAACAAACTACAACCTGCATTTGCTCCACGGCCTCCACACAGTAATAATCGCATCTACTGTGTGGTCCCGTTTCCCCGGCCAAAGCCGGGGACTATGTTCACGGGAATGACACGCTATTGCGGCACTAATCTATCCTGTTCAACTCAACACGCCTGTTCTTCGAGCGTCCTGCCGCAGTAGTATTATCCGCAATAGGATTATCCTCACCGAAACCCATCGCACGAACCCGGTCTGAGGCGATACCTTTCTGAACGAGATACATTCTTACGGCCTCGGCGCGTTTCTGCGACAGTCTCTTGTTGTACTCATAGCCGCCCTGGCTGTCGGTGTAGCCCTGAATCTCCAGCTTGACCTTGGTCCACTCAAAAAGTGATTCATAGACCTGGTTAAGGATCTTGAATGAGTTCTGGGTCAGGATCGCTTTACCGGACTGGAAATTCACACCGGTAAGAATCAGCTTGCCGCGTTTGATCTCCTTGGTCCTTGGACAGCCGTTTGTCTCCGGAAATCCCTTGATATTGGGACACTTGTCATCTGTGTCAAGAATACCGTCACCGTCGTTATCAAGATCCGGGCACCCGTCGAGGTCCTCGAACCCGTCAGGGTCTTCGGCTTTGAGCGGGCACTCATCCTGGGTATCATTGATCCCGTCGCCGTCATTATCCGGATCCGGACAGCCGTCCTCATCCTCGAACCCGTCCATGTCTTCCGGCTGTTTCGGACACTGGTCAACGTCGTCATTGATACCGTCACCGTCACCGTCAAGCACCGGGCAGCCATCACAGGTCGCTTTAATGTTCGGACACTTATCATGGGTATCATTGATCCCGTCGCCGTCATTATCCGGATCCGGACAGCCGTCCTCGTCCTGAAACCCGTCTTTATCCTCCGGTTCCTCCGGACATTTATCTTCTTTATCAATCACCCCGTCCTTATCGGCATCCGGCGGTCTGATACTACCTGACCAGCCGATCGTCAGGTTCACCCCATACTTGGGCACCGGCGATGTAGCATATGAGTAGCCGCCGCGGCTCCAGGTGTTCCGGTACTCCTGTTTCTTCGATGAGAGGCCGATATCACCGGCAACCGTAAAATAGAGGCCCATGGGCAGGGTCAGCCGCGCGCCCGGTGTCAGCACAAACGGGTCCTTGACAAACGATTTAACTGAAAACGACTCGGTATAATGTTGCACCCGTGCCTCACCGCTGATTTCAACAAACAGGGCGAATATATCAACCGGTGAAACTTCAAATGCCAGGTTTCCGATAACCGCGCTGCTGTTTTTTACCGTGGTAACGGCGCCGCCGAGATTTCCATGAATAAGCATGGGAAAGCCTTTGCCGGCGTTGTTGAAATCGAGTGTCCATATCAGCATGGGATTGAACAGCACCGCATCAGCCGTGTACTGGTTTTTCCCCGGGACCGTGCCGTCATTCTGCTGGTAGTATGAGTGGCGGGGGAAATAGCCGCGGTCCTTGTTCCCGGTCGGGAACGAGAATTTCAGGTAATAGGCATTGGTGAACACGGCCTTTGGTTTCATGTACGGGTGTGTGAGTTTGAGCGCCAGTTCAAGATCGCCGGCACCGGCACGGGTCATGTCATCCCATCCCGTGATATCATAATATAACGGCATATCAATACTCATATCCAGCAGGGGAAACAGGCCATACCCGATGAATAAATTCCCCGAAAAGAGATGCGGCGCGACACGGTCATCGACTGTCAGGCCGGTTGCATTATTGACAACCTCGCCCGAACCGCCGGGGCCGGTCACATAGCCAATATCCCGGTCATACTTGAATCCGCCGCCGACATGTATACCGGTCAGTCCCAAGGGATATGACGATATGGACCGAACCACACCTTTCATCCCGCCCGAATTGATGTTGTTGGCGAACAGTACCGTTGATACAAGAAAAACAATTGTACAGAATGGAATAATGCGTTTGTGTATGGAATTCATATTCCCTCCGGATGGATAAATGGGAAAGAAAATTTTCTTGTGTACTGAAGCAGATCCGGCATCTCAATGCAACCTCCCCCCGTTGCTTCATTATAATAAATTACTTAAGGGTTCCGGCAAAATAAAAGAAAATTAACAAAAAGGGCACTCTATAGAATAAATATGTAGTTGTAACCTCCCCGGCACATAGTGCAAAACAAACTGCTTCCGGTTTCCAAAACCTTGATTCGCTCCTATGTTTTGTAGTATGTTTATTAACTATAAAGTACCCACACAACCTCATCCGCTTTATCAACGGAACACTCTCGCCTACTTATACAACTTGGGGCACGTGATGGAAATAAATCACGATGATTACCGGTTCGATGGTCCCTATACTACTCCCGGCCAACTCCAACCACGAGCCGGCGCATTCGTTGTCTGGTGCAAAAAGAATGACGCCTGGAACATCGTTGATGTTGGAGAATCTACCGATATCCAACAACGCCTGCTCACCCACGAAGACAGAGAGCACTGGACAAAAGTGTGCAACGGTACGCTCCTGTATACCGCTACCTACCTGGAGCCCGATGAAGAGACCAAACGAATTCGGGTTCAAGAGTATATGAAAAGCATGAAAGAATTGACACTGGACAAAAAGCCGAAAAAGAAGATACGGAAGAAGTAGATGCCCTGAGAAGGGTGGTAGCTAAATTCATTAATAATGATTGCACGAAATAAATGTACGGGCTATGTTAGTATATTTAATCTGTTTGTAGTAAATGGGGTTTTATTAGATGTAAGGGCAATCACTAGTTGAACAAAAACACTTGGGCTTAATCAATACCATGTGCGACTTAACAGAGAAAATCATACTGCCACTTCACTGTTAATAATTAAAGAAACAACTACGCATGATGAACACAAATGGTCATAAAATCTATTTTACTCAACGAGTGTTATTTTTGCCGTACCCACAAACCTGTTCCCCGAAGTCAACGTACAGAAATAGACACCCTTTGAAAGGTCCCGCGCAGTAAACCGTACGGTATAACTGTTTTCCGGCTGTACTTTATTGACCAGTGTTTGAACGATTTTACCGTGCATGTCATACATGTTTACCGTAACCCGGTCATTATTTGAAACCGCATAATTAATCTGGAATATATTGCTCTCCTTATTAATTACGGCAACCGAAAGATAGTCTGCTGCTGCCTTCTGTGATACCACTATATCAGGAACAGACGTGGGCCTTTTGCAGGTATATGCCCCGACATCAGGGCAGCCGAACACGGTATAGGCCAGTGCATTGTGCCATTTCAGATTCGTTGAATTGCTGATTATCTGGTCATGGGCATCTCCCGCACCGAGGGAGTCGAGAACAATACCTTTACCAAACTGGTAGACTATCCCCTGAATATAATTTGAATTTTCAAAGCTGCTCTTGTTTCCCACATCATACAGGGTAACCTCGGTCGCGCCAAGCGACATTATTGAGGCGTTTTTCAGCATGGAATAGGCCAGATTGGTAGATTTCGTGATGGTGCCGTTTGAGCAGCTTCCCATTACCACAAAAGGCGGATGGTCATTACTGCCCAGACTTGAGGTGGCGGAAGAATTCATAATCGATGAAGCGCCTGTAGAACTGCCGTGGGTCATCCACTCGACCAGACCGTAGTTGTCATCCTGCCACGCACTCGTTACCGCGCTCTGCGAACAGCTCGATTCATCAGGATTGCCGACATTATCACAATAAATCCGGTAATAGGTCCAATCCTGCGCATCCAGGATATCTTCTTTTAACTGCTCCATCACTTTTGATCCGGGAGTTTGACCATCAAACTCTTTTTCCGCCAGAAGCACATTGAATCGCCAATCAATAGACTCAGCAGAAGCATTTTCATAGGTGATTATTTTCTCTAATATGTCATCCAGCGTCGAAATATCATCATTATACACTGGAATACGACCCGCACTCACCTCTGCAAGCGCGTCCTTGTCCTCCCAATCCCCTGTAAGAGCCTGGTAATACCAGTCCGTCTCAAGGTCCATATTACCCTTGGTCGTCTTCATGGGTACCTTACCACTCGTAGGCATCGAACTGCCGATAAGCAGCAGATACTCGATACTCATCTCCTCATAGTTATCTATCATCCACTCGCGTATATTTTCCGCGGCAGAATTTCCCGAACCACCACCCCAGTCAGACTCCGTCATTACCGTGACATCAAAACCACGTCCCTTCTTTGACTCTACAAGATCCGCAAGCTTTTCTGATTCAGATTGTATCGACTCCTCAGTCATGATCACATAAACGGTTTTCTCAGTAAACGAAAAAAGCTCATTATACCGTGGTGCTATTGCATCATAGTTCGTCACCAGGTTCCGCGCGAGCTTCTGGAATTTTGCCGGCACCGGATACTGCGCACCATGCACCCGCGTTTTCCCGCCGATATGCAATACCAGCTCCCCTTCGGTCATGCTTTTCAACGCACCACTCACCGGGTTAAACTGACTGAAATAGACCCGCACCTCGACTATCTTGTAACAGCGCATCTTTCCCACTGTCACATCCTGGATATAGCTGTTCGGGAAAAACGTATCATTCGAATACACGGAAACGTCTTTTCCATCCACAATATTTCTGTTCTCTGGCCACAGCGGCCCGTTTTTCGTATACGGCGGCAACGCAGCCTCCACCTTAAACGCACCCTGTAATACCTTCTCCTTCAACCCCTCAATAGAAAAAGTACACATAGACAGATCAGCATCCGGCGGAACCAGAAAGAAATACCGCTTTGACGGCAGCAGCGGACGTCCCGGCTCACCATATACCTCACAATTGCTGAATTCCGCTACACCATTAGTGTTGGAAACAACTATGTCTCGTGAAGGAAGTGACTGGGAAATTGTTGCAGATACAACTGAAGCACAAAGAAATATGAAGAGCACTAATAATAGCTTCTTCTTCATAAGCCCCCCCTCTTGGTATAAAGAAATTACTACTATCCCTCTCTATGCATATAATGTAGATAAATATGCGGGAAATTGCAGAAATCATTTAAAATGGGGTGGATTTTGTGGGAAATTGGCAATAAAAGAGATTTTTTTGCAGGAGGTTACGGAATTGGTTTTTGGGAGGGGTTGATATTGTGAGAGAGATTATATTAGATATGTGTAAAAGTTTAACGTTGTAGCGAGAATTATTTTATAGGATGCTGTAGAAAATGAAGTAAGAAGGCCTTTTAGAAAAGTTTCTATATTGAGGATTTTTCACAAAAAATGGTAGCAATGAAGAAAAAAGTATTATATTATATAGTGTAGTTGTGAAAATATCACAAAACAGGCAAAAACATGACAATAGATGGAGAGTAATTATGTTGATTGAATTTGAAATTGAAAATTACAAATCGTTTAATGGGCCTGTAAAATTAAGTATGCTGGCCTCGAAAACAACCACAGAGTACCAGGACAATAATGTATTCAAAGCAGGTGGAAGATATAGTCTTCTAAAAAGTGCAATAATATACGGCGCTAATGCAAGTGGGAAAACAAATCTGCTGGACGCATTACTAATGATGAGATTACTTATATTAGATTCAGCAAAAGATACGCAAAAAGGAGACCCACTTCCTTTAGTACCATTTAAACTTAATAAAGAAAGGTCAAGTGGGCCAACTAGGTTCGATATTACTTTTCTAATAAATGAAATTCGATATAGATATGGATTCTTAGCTGATCGAAAGGAAATTAAGGCTGAATGGTTGTTCCAGGCAAAAAAGAATAAAGAGTATCCATTGTTTCTAAGAGAGCTAGATGGTATCGACGTTGATAAAAAAAAGTTTCCAGAAGGACTTGGTGTTGAAGATAAAACTAGGGACAATGCACTTTTTCTTTCAGTAGTAGCTCAATATAATGGAAAAATGTCCGGTACAATACTTGATTGGTTCAGGCATGTGCAACCCTTCTTTGGAACTGATGATGACCGGTACCATGATATAGCGATAGATATTTTAAAAGATCATAAACTATTCGAATTAATCCGTATTTTGATAAAGCAAGTTGACCTGGGAATAGATGACATTACCTTTAAAAAGGATGATGACGGGAAAGATCAACTTGTCAGCAAACATGCTCTCTATGAGAACGGCAAAGTTGTTGGAGAGAAATCCTTTGATTTCTTTTCTGAAGAGTCAGAGGGGACCAAGAAATTTTTCAGAATTATTTGTATAATTTTGCAAAGCCTGTATCTTGGTGGTGTAGTAATTATTGATGAACTTGATGCAAAAATGCATCAATTAATGTCACGTTTGGTTCTTGATCTATTTAATTCATCGAATATAAACAAAAATAACACTCAATTAATTTGTACAGTTCATGACACTAATCTTTTACATTATGGGAAATTAAGAAGGGATCAGATATGGTTTACTGAAAAAGACAGGAAATCTGCAACAGATCTGTATTCATTGGTAGATATTAAGGTAGAAAAAGGAAAAAGTGTCAGAAAAGATGCTTTATATGCAAAGGAATATATCAATGGGCGGTATGGAGCAATTCCATTTCTTGGGGATATAGATACATTATTTAAGGTGAAATAATAATGGGTAAGCCAATAAAAATTTCTGATCGAAATAAAGCATGGGCGAAACCCCGAAGTAGTGTTACACGACATGAAAGATCTTTACCTATACGCAAGAGATATTTAATAGTATGTGAAGGAACAAAAACAGAACCTAATTATTTCATGTCTTTGGAAAAAGATTTAAAGCCTCATGTTGTTGAGCTCAAGATTATGGGAGAGGGTGATAACACGGTAAATCTTGTAACACTTGCTGAGGAATTTGTTGATAATGAAAGAGCAGCAGGCAGGAACATTGACGAAGTGTGGATAGTATTTGATATAGACAGTTTTCCAGACCAGGACATTAATAGTGCAGTAGAAATGGCAGAGGCCAGAGGATTTCATCCGGCATATTCAAATGAAGCATTTGAATTGTGGTATTTACTTCATTATGAATATTGTGATTCAGCCTTGAGTCGCACAACATACTCAAGAAGATTAAAAAAGTATATCGGAAAGAGATACCAAAAAAATGACGAAGAGATGTACGAAATATTAAAGGAGAGTGGGAATCAGACGCAAGCAATTCAATCTGCAAAAAGACTGCATGAGATCCATTCCAGCAATGGAAAAACTCCAGCAGATTCAAATCCATCTACTCTGGTTTATGAACTTATTGAAGAATTGAAGAAGTACCTCGACATAAGGAGTGATGATTAAAAAACGCCAAAAAGCGAACACTTTCCACCACTCTGTGAGAGAATCTCTCACAGAACAGAAAAAAACGTTAAAATCAGTGCAAAATTGGAAGAAGTGCAACTGACCCATCCAGACTTTTGCTTTTCTTGAAAAAGAGGTGTTTTAAAAAAACGAGTCTAAGAGTAAAAAGTGTTTAAAAATGCACACTTTTTGCCTTCCCGCGAGAAAATCTCTCGCCAAGAAGCAAAAAATGTTAAAAATTACCGAAATACTCACTTTTTTGAATGGGGTTAAGTAACCCACTTTCGATAAATAAAAGAAAAAACGGACCTCCCTCTCACAAGCAACAAACAAAATCCTCCCACCTCTTTCCCCTCCATTTTATACATTAATACTATACCCTTAAAAAAAGGAAAAACGTTGAACCGATGAACTGATGAGTTGATGAACTGACCAAATAAAAAATCAATTCAACAATTCAACGCCTCAACGAACTAAATATCATGCCCCTCCAAAAACCAATCCAAGCCCTCCTGCTCCTCTGCTCTCTCTGCTTTTCGCAACCCATCAACATCAGCGGCAAAGAAACCAACGAGAACTAGGGACAGTTCAACATTTGAATATCAAACCATCCTCGCTTTAACCCCCTCCCTTCACAGAGAGTACAGTGTCACCATTTTATATATTTTAACAACCAAAAAGGAAACACTATGCATTCATTCGAAGTAGTCTGGGAATACAGCAATCACATAGAAGCGGAACTTGCAAAGGGATTACTTTCCTCTCATGGGATTGAAGCGGTTGTGTATTCGGATGATTGCGGCGGAATGGCCGGGGGGCAGACCTTTGTACGGGGCGTTAAGGTTCTGGTACCGGTAAATGATATAGAGAGGGCAAAACAGATTCTGCAGGTGCGGTGAATCAGTTGATTTGGATGGAAAGCTAAGGCATCAGGAGAATAAAAACAAGAGAAGAGCGCACGGGTACTCCTACGTAACTCTTTCTTACAGAAACTCCTCTCTCCCAACCCCCTAAAAAAAATAAACCAGCCATAATCCGCTAACGACTATAACACGTGAAGTGTTCATATATAGAATAGTAATTGATAGTGGAGGGGCACATGGGAAACAATGGTGGTAATTATCAATAGTACTGCCGATTCAGTATATTCGAAATACTCCCTTCAGTGGTATGGTGATAATGGCCTCATTTTTTCCGATACTTCGTTGAGTGATACCTGCTTTCGTGAGGGTGCCCCGATGTAAGGTTTTTTTTATTAATTACTCACACGTGTGGCACGATCATCCCTGATCGTGTACAACTATGGGTAATAGTATTTCGCTCCTTCAGGGCTCGAAGGTTGTTCTGTTATCATAAACCAAGGCTTCCAGCCTGGGCTGATATATTTCGTCCTATCAGGACTTGCATATTGTGGTATTTTGTGTAACCAGCTTTTAGGCAAATTCTGTCACTATTTAATTATAAAAAACCGAATCCCCTGTCTCTTCCCGTTTCTTCTCTGTATCGTCACTATATAATTTCCCGCGGCCAGGCCGAGCCGGTTACAATCGATTTTACCATTATCAACGAGGGTGGACTATATTTACATAGGTGGAGGTATCACAATGAAAGCACTGATAGTCTTTGATTCGTTTTTCGGCAATACAGAGCAAATAGCCAGGGACATTGGCAATGCTCTTGGATCGAACGAACATGTTGAAATATCCCGGGTAAGTACTATAAAGCCCGGGCAATTGGCCGGATTGACATTACTGATCGTCGGCTCTCCCACCCGGGCATTTAGACCAACCAAAGCCGTTGTTGGCTTCCTGAATAAAATTCCTTCACATAGTCTCAAAGGCATGAAAGTGGCTGCATTTGATACCAGGATTTATATCGCAGATATTAATTCACGTATATTAAATATACTCGTGTCGATGTTTGGCTATGCTGCAAAACCCATAGCGGATAAGCTTGCAAAAAAAGGCGGGGATCCGATAATTCCCCCTGAAGGATTCTATGTAAAAGATTCAGAAGGCCCGCTGAAAGAGGGTGAACCTGAACGTGCTGCGGACTGGGCACAGCAGATCATGGCAGCGGTGCGTTAAGAAAGGATTCCCTATGCAAAAGAAAATATCCTGTTTATTCAGCGTTCTTGTAGTAATTCATGCTGCTCAAGCTTTTAATGTTACTATCTCTGTTAACACTGCGGAAGAAAGAAAAGAGATAAGTCCCTATATTTACGGCACCAACCAGTTGCTTACCGAAGAGGAAAATTGGGCAGCGATACGTAAAGGCGGGAACAGAATGACCGGGTATAACTGGGAAAATAATGCGTCGAATGCCGGAAGTGACTGGCAGCATTCCAGTGATAACTATCTCGGCGGCGGCGATGTTCCGGGAAAGGTGCTGACTGATTTTCACAATAAGTCGCTTCAATTGGGCGCAATTTCAATTGTTACTTTGCAGATGGCCGGTTATGCGGCAAAGGATAAAAACGGAACGGTCAGTGAGGGCGAGGCTGCGCCCTCCGACCGGTGGGTGGAAGTTGTCGCGAAAAAAAATGCCCCCATTGTCACGGTACCGGATCTGAGCGATAATTTTGTTTATATGGATGAATGTGTTAATTTTTTAGTAACAACCTTTGGTAAAGCTTCAACGGCAACAGGCATATCAGGATTTCTACTGGATAACGAACCGGCGCTGTGGGTATCAACCCATCCAAGGATTCATCCTCTGCAGCCTACATGCCGGGAAGTCACTGACAAATCAGTAACCCTGGCCAAAGCCATTAAAGATGTTGATTCTGCCGCTTTGGTCATTGGCCCGGTACTCTATGGATTTGCCGCGTATACTGATTTTCAGGCAGCGCCTGACTGGAATGATGTTTCCAGCGGTACCGATTATTCCTGGTATATTGATTACTACCTTGACGAAATGAAAAAAGCATCCGACACTGACTCACGACGCCTGCTTGATGTGCTTGATATACACTGGTATCCCGAAGCGCGGGGGTATCCACCGGGTGGTTCAACAGAGGGCTATAGAATTACCGGGGACGGCCAGCCTGATTTTGAAACGTACAGGAACTCTAGGGAAGTCGCTCATGCACGGGTGCAGGCGCCGAGAACGTTGTGGAACGATGGCTATATAGAATCAAGCTGGATCGGCC
Organism: uncultured bacterium; assembly: GCA_965372145.1. Taxonomy (GTDB): domain Bacteria; phylum Fibrobacterota; class Chitinivibrionia; order Chitinivibrionales; family JANQEN01; genus CBDVBE01. The sequence continues at coordinate 10,811 of CBDVBE010000047.1, forward strand.
AGTGGGGGCAGGCTCACCTGCCAATTTTCCCAAAAGTACAGGCTTCGATAGACACCTATTTCCCTGAGACAAAACTTGCGGTTACGGAACTCAACTATGGAGGGGAAGATCATATTTCAGGCGGTATTGCCATTGCTGATGTTCTTGGTATTTTTGGGAGATTCGGGGTGTATTACGGGATGTACTGGAAAATGGAATCCCAAACGGATTATACTACCGCCGCATATAAAATATACCGTAATTATGACAGTAAAAAATCTACGTATGGCAGTATTAATGTGAAAGCAGTGACAAGTGATATTCCCAACAGCTCAGTGTATGCCTCTCTTTTTGATCAGGATAGCGTACAACTGCATATGATTGTAATCAACAAAAATTTCGACAGCACCATGGAGGCATCGTTTACAATCTCAAGTACAACAGAATACCGGACATGCGATGTGTGGGCGTTCAATGACAGCAGTGCTGCCATAACAAAACTTTCATCGAATATTGCCATACAAAACAATTCATTTTCCTACAGTATTCCCAGACTTACTGTTTGTCATTTCATCATAAACAGAACCAATACATTTATTAATAACCTTCCGCCATTTTCCAGTAACGGCCGCTATCTTTCGATACACCGAAATAACCGGTATCTGGATATATCCTATTATCTTCATGAAAACGGTACAACAAGACTGGGACTATACACCATTGATGGAAAACATATAGCGGAATTTGTAAACGGGCATCAGTATAACGGTACCCATACTATTCGGGTGGATTGCGGCACATTGTGTCCTGCATCGGGAGTCTACTTTTTAAGGTTACAGAATACCAGGGGCTCATTCTGTAAATCGTTTTGGGTTTATAAGTGATATGGTTTATCGTAGCACTAAAAGCATTATGGAGAAAGGATAATAACGAAACAATATTTATCCTTCTTCAATAAACGGGAGAGGGAATACAAGGGTGAGGGAATTGCTACTTTTTAGATCGCCAGACTAAATAACAATCTTTACAGACGCGACGCCGTTTCTTTCCCTGCAGCAATCGTTTAAGCCTTTTAAAGCCGTTATCATAAAAACCGATATTGTTGCTGCAGCACACCGGACATGCCCTGGAACTGCTGCCCGTTTTATAAAAGCCACTCTGCGGCCAGCGTTGAATATCAACCCTGGCAGTCTCAATATCATCATAAAAACAATCCTGCAGCGCAGTATACAATCCACACTCTTTCAGCAGGTTAATAACACTTTCCTGTTTAATGACAATAAACATTTTACCGTCATGCTGAAAAAACTCCCACATCGAAACAAGAAGCCCGATCCCTTCGCTGGAAATCGTCTCGCATTTCGAGAGATCAATAATAATACGATTTATATACTGCTTTTTACACTCGACAAAATGTTCATTCAAGCTTTTCATAGCGTTAAGATCAAGCCTTGGTTCGGTAAGCCAGACAACCGAGTGTTTTTCATGGTCAATTCGTTCAAAGCTCATATTTTATCCTTTTCTATGTAAGTAAACCTCTATAAATTATATAGTTTATATAATAGGATAGTCTATATATAAATAGAACAGGGGAAATGTAAATGAAACTGCAAATACTCTATGTTTTCCTGATGACAGGTGCAGCTTTATCTATATATGGCCAGCAGGTGTCATCGGTTACAGTAACACCGACCTTTCATAACATTGGTATTGATGTGAAATTTGACGGGGTTGGAACCGGCTCGAATGATGCCCCTACCACTGATATGGATTTTTATTACAATACCATTGAATACATCGGCGATGATGCGATTTCATGCGATGGTGCCGGGATCAATAACCGCATCTATAACAATACTATGCGGTCATTTCTCGTGGGAGTATCGGTTGCTCCTGCTGCAATAGGCCCTCACTATATTTTTCGGAATCTGATGATTTCATGGCAAAGCAACAGCGGTTATGACGGTTATCCGATTAAACTCAATGTCACCTCAAACCTCTCGACCAACTGGGTGTACCTTTATCATAATACCTGTTTCACCAATGTGGCGGGCCAGGATGCTTTTGTGTTCAAACAGTACAGTGAGTGGCATAATGTCATCTCGCGGAACAATATCTACGGCGGCACCAATTACGCATTAAACAGCTGGCCCGATCAGAATCCGGTTGATTTCGATTACGACAATCTCTACACCTCGCATGCAAGCAACTTTATCAGCTGGGAAGGTGCTAAGTATACAACCATCGCTGCTTTTTCTACCGCAACATCTCAAGAGGAGCATGGCGTCAGTTATTACCCCGACTTTGCTGATACCGCTAATGGTAATTATCACTTGAAAGAGGCAAGCCGGCTTATTGACAAGGGGGTTATCATACCCGGTATTAACGACTCTTTTTATAATGACGCGCCTGATATCGGGTGTTTTGAGTTTACTGAAGTTGTTTCTATTAAGCCCAAAAAAACTAAAAATCAACCAAAGACGTTTTTCTGTTATTCAAATCCTTTTTATAATACGGTAACAATTAAATTACCGGAAGTAAACATCTCAGAAAACAACAATCCACACGATGACATAGTTTTGTCGGTTTATAATCTAAGGGGACGGTTGATTTATAAAAGGGAAATTAAACGAAACAAAAAATATATTGTTTGGCGGGTTAAGAATTTTAATTCCGGAAAATATGTTGTAACTCTGAACACTTGGGAAAATGTTTACAGACAAGAGATTCTTATCATTAAATAAAGGCTGTTATGAAAATATTCTCTGGAGTTCTATCTTCTTAGTTACAAAATCTCCCGGAAGAGTGGCAACGTTGCGCATTGCCTCAAATATCTCCATGCGCTCCCGAAGATCGGCATACAGAACTACCGTTTCACCACCAATAGGAATCATACACATCGCCTTGAAAAGTTATACTCACTATTATACAAAGTGAGTATAACTTGTGGGACATTAATTTGCAAGGAAAATCCAGTATCCGTATTGAAAAATGGACAAACAGGGTATATACTGATAAAACAGAGAATGAACGCACCTTGAATATAGTAAAATAGTTATCTTACAAACACATCCTTTACCGAACACAATTCCCCTCCACTAAGGATATTAAAAAGATACACACCCGGCGCCAGGCCGGAGGTGGAAATTGTGTGAACATTACCGCCATTCCCGTTAAAATGGTAAATCATTCTGCCGGAAGGATTGTATATAGAAAGGTCATTAATATTCAATAAACCGGGGAATGTAATAACCACCTGCGAATTGGTAATTCTTTTCATAAAAAGAAATGGTGCTCCGCTCTGTACCGCACCCTTTGGATTATATACAATGTCGACATACTCCTTTGAAAACCACTCTTTCCACGTTGCCATTGCCAACCGTTCATTACCAAGCTCATCAAAAAGGCCCGGGAACCGGTATGGAATAAAACCGGGATGATTAATAATAAGGTGATTCTATTCATGCCAATTTCTGTATTACCGAGCCTTATTCTATCTCTAATTCTTTAATATTCTACTCATGAGAACTATTTGTATTGCTAATCCTTCCACCTTATTCAGAACTCAGTAATTTTTCTTAATTCCTTAAGATGAAATCGTAAGTTAAAATCCCTTAATCTCCCCAATCGCATAGGTCACAGCTTTTCCACCAATCTGCACCCGATCGCCCAGATTCTCGCAGAAGATCTCACCGCCCCGTTTTGACACCTGACGAGCGTGCAGGGAACTTTTATTCAACCTTTGAGCCCAGTAGGGTATAAGAGTGCAGTGTGCCGAACCGGTTACGGGATCTTCAGGAACACCGACTTTGGGGGCGAAGAATCGTGAGACAAAATCAGAGGTTTTACCCTGCGCCGTTATAATTATATCAGGGTTATCAAGCTGTTCGAGAACAGGAAAATCCGGTTTTACTGCCTGTATAATATTCTCATTCTCATACACCGCAAGGTAGGTTTCCTCCGATTGACAGACTTCAACAGGTGGCAATCCTAACCCCTGTATTAACTGTTCGGGGGCTTCAACAGGCTGCGGATCACGCGCAGGGAAATTCATAATCAGCAGATTATCTTTTTGTCTCACCCGTAACTCTCCGCGTACTGTTTCAAAAACAATTTCTTCGCGCGCAAAACCGAGATGATTAAATAACACATAGGCGGATGCAAGGGTCGCATGGCCGCATAACGGCACCTCAACCGCAGGGGTAAACCAGCGCAGATGATAGTGGTCATCCTTTGGAATAAAAAATGCTGTTTCTGAGAGATTATTCTCGGCAGCTATCGATTGCAGTAATGAGTCATCAAGCCATTCCTTCAGGGGGCAGACTGCGGCCGGGTTGCCCGAGAAAGGTTTGTCGGTGAAAGCGTCAACGATATATAACGGTATGCTCATAAGACTATCCTTCTTCAATATTAGTCACTTAAAGTTTTTCCCAGACAAATTTACATTCCCTGCATTTCATTCTCTGCATATTGAAAAACGCAGGCATTTTAACCACCAGTATAAATATAAGACCTGGTAACCAGAATGGATTATGTACTTTTACTTTTTTCGAATGGCACCGGGGGCAGGTTATAGCACTCGTATTCTCCCGTATTGATGCTTCTTTTACTGCACGATATTCCAGAAGAATCTCCATCGCCCTGTTTTCATCATCGCTTCTGACCATCAACCGCAGACCGCCTATAGCATTCATTAAAAGCCAGTTGGCCGCAACCATATCATCACCAAGCAGGTATGCCTCAATTCCTTCCGATTCAAGGGTACCCTTTGCAAGGTTTGCTTCCACAACATTGGTAAATGAGTCCAGTAACACGAGATCTTTATATACATTCGACTTCCGGGGAAGCGGTTCCGCCACCAGATCAACGTGGCATTTACCACACCGTGTGATACCCTCCTCATACTCAAAACCGCACGTATGACAGAACATTAAAATGCACCTTAATAGTAAAGATTTTATTGTGAAAGAAAGTTACTGCCAACCTCGGCAGAACGCATCCATAATTCAAACTCCTCAGCCCCTTCAGCACCTTCCTTTGGCGCCCATGCCGCAAAATCTTCCTCCGGAGGCTTTTTATACGGTCCCGGTTTAATTTCCGTCATGATTGTTCCCGGCTCTTTAATAACAATTGTATGGTAACACTGTGGGGGAAATTCGATAAGCCGTGCACCATTGTCAGTTGATAATTCAACCCGCTCCACAACCGTGCCGTTGTCATCAAAAACCAGCGCGGCTGACGCGCCCTGCAGCAGCACAAATATCTCCCATTTATCCTCATGAATATGGGGCCTGATATAGGAGCCCTTCTCAAAGGCAATACATAACCGTTGTACCGGATCACTCAACTCTTCATGCACATTAAAATGGGTCCTCCGACGCGGGGAGTCCTGGGCTTTTAGTATCAATTCGTCAATAACCGTTTTATCTACTTTTTTCATATATGAGCACCTTATACTATAAAGGAATAAATCTATGGGTAAACAGGGTCGTGCCTTTCTGAATAGCTAAAATAAATACTTTCTTTGCCAATATATCACGGTTACTATTATTATAGTGCAATGTATATACCGTGTTTCCCTGAAATCCCTCCGGTTTCAATTGCGTAACCACTCGTCCCCGCAGATCATACACGGTAAGCATATCCCTTTCGGAGGGGCGTCCACCAACCGTAACTGTAAGATTATTTTTTCCAGACTGTATTATACAGTTGCTGCCGATTTTCATTCCTTTAGTAATCTTTTGTTTTATACCAATATCATATTCGAAGGTAATATCGTATTGTTCATCAATTTCCCAGTTCCCGGAATTTTCATTATAAGTATATTCTACATACTTTTCTGGATTTTTATCCGTGTCGTAGGTACAGACATACTTATCTGAACTTTCATATACATTCAGTACAGGATTCCAATTCTCATCTAAAATTTCACTTAGATTTTTATTTACATCATAAGAAACCGTCCATTTAAACCAGGCTTCCCAGGAACTATTCTGTGAATCCCACTCACAATAAATTAAGCTTGTCAATTTCCCATTCCCATCATAGGTTTGTGTTTCTTTATATTCTCCTTCCCAGACATTAGACATAATCTCCCACCCAAAAGATACTGCCTCGGTCAGATTCCCATTGGCGTCATGGGAGTATATAGTACTATCTTCTTCAGAACTGAATTTTAATGCAAGAAACCCATTTTGATCATAGTCATACGATGACTCGAACATCGGATTGCCCCAATTCCCTGTAGTTTCATCCCATTCACTATAGGATGACTCAATTAACTGATTATTGGTATTATAGGTAAATCCATCTTTCTGTTCGGGTATGAAAGTGTTTGTTCCTTCATCCAACCATGAGTATATTATTTCAACGATGTTTCCCTGTGCATCATAGGAATATAACTCTTTGCTTTCACCCCAGATCTCTCCTGTTACAGGATCTCCCCATGCAGAATGTATTTCTGTTAACTGATTCTTAGCATTATAACTATGGGTCATTTTTTCCATATCGTCCCATCGGGAATTGGTATCTTCCATGGTATACCACACCATCTCATGTACGCCACCATTTGCATTATAGGTAAAGGTAACTTTACAATCGTTCTCAACTAAATATTCGGTTATTCTGCCCTTTGTATCATGACCGCAGGTGAAGCGGTAGTCGCCATTTGTCACAATAGATTTGGACCAACCATCCCACGATTTAAACAACCAGCCGTCAAATGAAAGCCTGAACATAGAATAATCAGGATCAATCTTTGCAACGGGAAAAGTATTGACATCCCAGAGGTCATCGATATAATCAATCGATCCCCATGTCAACCAGTAGAAATCAGTATATATCCATCCATCAACCCGCCTCTGCTGTTTGAATATTCCTGGAATCTTTCGTTCTGTTTTTATCCGGTTGCGGTAATATCTTTTTTGTTTAACACTTTCATGGCCGGATATCCCCTGGATAATACACATTAACGCCACTGTCGTTGTAAGAAGAAAATGGCACTTCATACTGCTCTCCTTTCATTGTGGTAAGAAGCGGAAAGGTAACAATTGATTATAATGTTGTCCATGTTTTTTCATTCAAAATGCTTCCTTTTACAAAAGTGTCAATTTACTCTCTCTTAGTATTAAACTAAATCACGGTAGGGGATTTGTCTGTAATCCCGCTATAGCTGCCGCGATTTGTCTCATTATTATCACTCTTTGGAAAGGATTCTTTTAGATTATAGATTTTAAAGATAAACACATGTTTCACACTATTTAGTATACTTTAACAGGATTTACTTTTCACAGGAAAAATAATCTGAGTAAAAGCGGAATGGCTTTTCATAAATCCCTCCGCTTAACTCATGTTTATATTTTATTTTAAACCTGTTAGTATTAATGTGGGTCTCATGTTTAGAGCTAAACTATTATCAAAATTTTCAAATAAAAAAAGGTGAAAATGGTTTCTGGCAAAGATTTTGCTACTATATACGGCATGGGACATCTGGACAATAATACTGAAGCCTCTCTGCGTGAACGTATTAAAGAGCTGACATGTTTATATGGTATTACTCAGCATATAATGCAGGATCATGAATCAACTGATGAGATTTTTCAGGGCATAGTAGAACATATCCCACCTGCCTGGCAGTATCCGGAGATAACAGTTGGTCAAATTATTATTGACGATCATATTTATTCAACATCTGATTTTAAAAAGGCGTATGATAAGCAAATTTCAGATATTATTGTTAATGGAGTAAAAATGGGTACGGTTGAAGTTATTTATACAAAAAAAATGCTGGAAGATGCAGAAGGGCCATTTTTAAAAGAAGAACGAAGTTTGATTGATGCCATTGCTAAACAAGTAGCCCTTGTAATTGAAAGATTAAATGCTGAGAAAGAAAAGAAGGAGTTAGAGAAGCAACTTATACACGCTGATAGGCTTGCTACAATTGGCCAGCTTGCCGCCGGTGTAGCCCATGAACTGAACGAGCCGCTTGGGAACATCCTGGGATTTGCTCAGCTGGTAAAAAAGAATCCTAAATTGCCGAAACAGATTGGAAGTGATCTTGATAAGATTGAAACTGCTTCTCTGTATGCAAGAGAAATTGTAAAGAAACTTCTCATTTTTGCACGGCAAACACCCACCAAAAAAGCAAAGATAACATTAAACAAAGTTGTCGATGAAAGCCTTGGCCTTTTCGAAGGCAGGTTGGAAAAAGAGGGAATTGAATTGAAAAAATCATTGTCACCTGAACTGCCGGATATCCCTGCTGATGCGGGTCAGATAAACCAGGTTCTTGTCAACTTAATTGTTAATGCTATTCAGGCAATGCCAAATGGAGGCACACTGACCGTCAGAACAGGGGCAATAAATGGGCATGCATTGATATATGTTGAAGATACCGGTATTGGTATGAGTAATGAAGTCATGGAGCAAATATTCCTGCCATTTTTTACAACGAAAGATATTGATAAGGGTACCGGTATTGGTTTGGCGGTCGTTCATGGTATAATTACTTCTCATGGAGGGTCGATTGATGTGATAAGCAAAGAGAACGTTGGTACCTGTTTTCAAATAAAATTACCTGTAACTGCAAGGGACCCAAAATAGAGGTAACCGTTCAGGGTTGAAATCCAAAATTGTATGATTGAGGATTGCGGAATGCGGATTGAAAAAATCCAAAATCCAAAATCCAAAATCTAAAATCAAATAATGTTAACCTTTAAACGGGGAACCTGTGAACGATTACAAATAGAGATAGGCTTATAGAATGAAAACTAAGTCGGATAAAAAGGAAAAAATACTTGTTGTTGATGATGTTACTGACACTTTGGAGGTAATTCAAAGGAACCTTACCTCCGAAGGGTATAGGGTTTTTACCGCACAGAGTGTATACGATGCAATAAAATTCCTGGAGGCTACACCTGTTGAGCTTATCATTACAGATATAAAAATGCCGAAGGTCAGTGGTATTGATCTTATCAAGCATATTCGGGATAACTACAAAGATATGGAAATAATAGCAATAACGGGATACCCGAGTATAAAAGGAGCTATAGAATCGGTAAAGGCCGGAGCGGATGAATACCTTCCCAAACCTTTTACCGACAAAGAGCTTTTTACCGCTGTTCAACGTGCGCTTGATAAGCGAAAAAATAATTTGGCTGCGGGTTTAAAGGCTTCCGTAGAATATTCTCCTGTCCACGGTATACTTGGTGAATCTTCTGTTATCAAAAAGGTTTTTAAAACTATAGAAAAAACAGCTTCGGTTTCCGCAACAACATTAATAACCGGTGAAAGCGGAACAGGCAAAGAACTTGTTGCACGAGCTATTCATTACAGCAGTGAAAGGGCTTCTGCACCATTCATCCCTGTCAACTGCGGCGGTATCCCGGAAACATTGCTTGAGAGCGAGCTGTTTGGGTATATAAAAGGCGCCTTTACCGGGGCGCATGAAACGCGAGCCGGCTTTTTTCAAACGGCTGATGGAGGCACCATTTTCCTGGATGAGATAGGGGAAACCAGTATTAACATGCAGGTTAAACTCCTCAGGGTACTTCAGGATAAAGAGGTAAGAATGGTAGGAAGCACAAATTCACGGAAAGTGGATGTGCGTATTATTGCCGCTACCAATAAGGATTTGAAGAATCTTATAACCAATGGAACTTTCAGGGAAGATCTCTATTTCAGAATACATGTTATTACCATTGAGATGCCGCCCCTGAGAGAGCGGGGAAAAGATGTACTCCTGCTGGTTAACCATTTTGTGTCAAAATATTCCAAGGAATTGGGCAAGCCGATACCCCGTTTCTCCGAGACAGCTCTGGAAGTGCTGAAAAATTATCATTGGCCGGGAAATGTAAGAGAGTTGGAAAACGTTGTACAGCGTATCGTTCTCATGAATGATGATGAAATCGTTGAAGTTCCCGACCTTCCCTCACTTATGCGTTTCTCCGCCCTGAGAGGATCCGGGTTAAACCGGTCACTGGCTGAAGTTGAGACTGAGCATATTCGCAATGTGCTGGCAAGTGTTGATGGTAATAAGACCCGTGCTTCTGAAATACTGCAGATTGACAGAAAAACCCTCCGTGAAAAAATGAAACGGTTACAATCTCATTAATTGATTGTTGATGCCGGGGAAAAACACCCCACCGGTTCATAATTACCCACATTTTAATACGCCGGTATGGCCGTTTTCTTATCAATGACAATTTTTAGAATTCCCTGATTAGTGTCTGGCCGAAAAGTGCCTGTTTGACGTCATTGTCACTTTCGTTCTGAAGCACATGAAAAGTCTTAGAAGTTCACTTCTTAGCCTTTTCTGTACTCTTTTGAGTATAAGGAGTTCCAGTCACAGCAAAAAACGCTGTGACTGATTCTATTGTGTCTTCTGTGCTTTCCGGTATGCTTTTAGGCCGGAATCTAGCTTTTGGAGGAAATTAAGGCATGGATTCCCGCCAAGAGCATGCGGGAATGACGTTTCCGGACTGACACTAATTACCACTCCTATTGTTGATAGTCTGATATTTTCAGCACCCTCACTCTGATAAAAACATACTATCCTATTTCATGGCATACTAATTGCATTTCAACAGATTGCCTTATGTTTAGCAAATGCTCCATACGTTAAACATTATTATCAGAAGGAGACTGTTATGACCCTACAAAAAGAAGTTACCGGACTTTGCATAAACTGTATTAATAAGGAACATTGTTCTTACCTGATGACTGCTCAAGGTCCTGTTATATGTTGCGAAGAGTATGATGTCTATACACCTGATCCGAAAATAGGATCTGATCTGCCGCTGAAAAACAATCCTTATAAGACACAGAATGCTGTTAAAACGTATTCCGATGAATTTCAGGGATTGTGTATTAATTGTGAAAATAATTCTTTTTGTAAAACAGCCAGGCTTCCCGGCGGTATATGGCACTGCGAGGAATATCTATAAGCAAGCATTGGTATTAAAAAAATGGTAGCCGTTAGCGGCTTGAAATTGCGGTTTGAAATTGAGGTTTGAAATTGCGGTTTGAAATTAGAAATTGGAAATTGGGGAAAAACATAAAGCGTTCTGTGAACGCACACAAAAATGTTTCATTACATTGGGGGTAAACTATGGTGATGGAAAATATTTCTGAAATAATCAATAAGAATAACGGGAAAAATAACGGGCTTATATCGATGCTTGAAGATATTCAGGCGGATTATGGATACCTTCCGGAAAAAGCACTGACATTAGTTGCTGAACAAACGGGACGTTCACTCGTTGATATCTATGGTGTTGCCACATTCTATAAATCATTCAGTTTAAAACCACGGGGAAAACACCTTGTCGCTGTCTGCCTCGGCACCGCCTGCCATGTGCGGGGCGGTATTGATATAGCAAATGAGTTTGAACGGCAGCTTGATATTAGAGCGGGCAGCACAACGGCTGATAAAGAATTTACACTCGAGACCGTTGCCTGTCTGGGAGCGTGTGCTCTCGGGCCTATTGTCATGGTTGACGGCTACTATTTCACCAATGTTCGTGTTGTTGACGTTGCGAAGATTCTGGAGAGGGCGCGGAATGGTTTGGATACCGTTGAGGTAGAGAAGGACGGAACCATTTTTCCCATAGATGTCGGCTGCGCACGTTGTAATCACAGTTTAATGGATGATTCTTATTTAATTGATGGAAAGCCCTCTATTAAAATCACCATGTCATTTGCACGGAAGCACGGGTGGCTCAGATTGTCAAGCCTTTACGGAAGCTTTACCAGCACATCAATGCATCCTATTCCGGAAAATGCGGTGATAAACCTGTTCTGCCCTCATTGTCACTCGGAGCTTAAAACAACCTCAACCTGCACAGAGTGCGGCGCACCTATGATACCGATGATTGTCAGGGGTGGCGGCGGTATGCTGCATATCTGTTCACGGAACGGATGTAAACGGCACATGCTGGACCTTGAGGGTGTTAACATTTGATTGGCACAATTAAAAACAACGAGATGCGTGGAGTACTTATAAGGGTAACGGTTCAGGGTTCAGGGTTCAGGGTTCAGGGTTCAGGGTTCAGGGTTCAGGGTTC
>CBDVBE010000048.1:0-22835 GCA_965372145.1 uncultured bacterium
TTTAGTATTAGAATGTCAGATTATACTCTAAATGGATTTAAAAGAAAGGATATTGTCTTATGGCACACAAAAAAAATCCCTTTGAAAATATCGTGTTGCTTAACAAGAAAAATTCCAGATCAATCGAGTACCTTCTTAAAAAAGCTCCTGAAGAAGATGTTATTGATGGCCTCAAGGAAATCCGTTCCCAACTTAAAGAAGAGGAAAAAAAGAGTAAAAAACTTCCCCGTGCTATTGCCAGGATAGAAAAACTCCTATTCGATTATCCCGGATTCCAGAAAGAGATCTTAGATATCCTTGTCTCACGCATCAGAAGTGCAAAAAAAATGGGCATAATTTCAAAGTATGAGCCAAAAGGAAAAACTGATGTGATAGTAAAGGACGATTCAAAAGTAAAAACTGAAGTGACATCAAAAGAGGAATTACCTGAAAAAACCGATGTAGTGCAAAAAGATGAAATAAAAAAAGAAGCCGGCGATACTTTAAAAGATGAATCAGATGCAAAAACCGATACTCCATCAATAGATGAATCATTTGGAAAAACAGCGATGATAACTAAAGATGATATAGAAGAAAGGATCGATTTACTATCGCAGGGAAATTTCGATGAAAAAACCGACATACTATCGCAAAATGACGTAAAAGAAAAAAATGAAATAGCATTTAAAGAACCGGAAGTAAAAATCGATGATACATCTTTAGATATATTACAAGCAAAAACCGGAATTTTATCAAAAGATGAATTTCTTACAAAAACTGTCCGGATTGATAGGAACGAAATGAAGCCATTTGAAGAGGAAGAGTAAAATCAGTCAAAAGGGCAGTTGGATAGTGTCCGTAAATTCCCATAATGGCCATAGCATCCATTTCCACACGAAAAAACCATCCGTCTGAGACTTTCAAACAGCCTATTTTTAAAAAATCCTCAATTATTTGCACAGAAATTGTTTTTTTTATATAGATTTATATATAACCCGATTAATTCATAAACTTCTGAAAAATGTGGTATATCCCTCGACTGAGAGCATACCACACAGTGGTATTCAGTGCTCGGGATGACGATTATAGCTCTTTAAAATGTCATGCTGAGCGAGCCTGTCCTGAGCCCTTCGTCAAGCTCAGGATAAACTACAGCCGAAGGGAAGCATAGTACCATATTTCAATGAATTGCAGCTTAACCAGGTAAATTTATGAATTAATCAGGTTAGGAAGTTTTTCTTTGATACTTTGAAGTATTTTATAACTCATAATCGTAATTTTAATCGAAAAAATATGGAAATTGAGTTATGAGTATGATTACGATTACGATTACGATTAGTTTACACGCAATTCATCTCTTCTACCCCCACAAAAAAAGACCGGTATACTACAAGACATCCTGATTCGTATTTATCCTCGCTTAATTTATATTTATCCCCGTGATGTGATGACTCTTTCAGCATAACTGATATTTAAGTAATGGTTAAATAGATAATCAAAGAAATGGATGGTGTCTATGGTAGAGCAATTACGCGAACGATTTCGGATACTTAACGAAGAAATCGCAGAAACCTGTGAGAAAGCAGGCAGGAATCCTGATGAAATCCGGGTGATAACGGTCACCAAAACACATCCGGCAGAGGTGTTACAGGCGGTGATTGAAGCCGGTCAGAGGGATATCGGTGAGAACCGGGTGCAGGAGATTGTGCAGAAAGTACCGCAGCTTACCGGTGAGAAATCAATTCACATGGTCGGACATTTGCAGGGTAATAAAGTAAATAAGGTTGTGCCGCTGGTTGACTGGATACAATCGATTGACAGTGAACGACTGGCGGAAAAGGTAGACCGGCAGTGCCAAGAAGTAAACAAGATAATGAATGTTTTAGTACAGGTGAATACCTCCGGTGAGGAGGCAAAGTCGGGATGTGAACCTGAAGGGACGGTTGAATTGTATGAAAAGGTTTCCCAATGTGAACATCTTCAATTACGTGGTTTGATGACTATAGGGCTCTGGGGTGGTACTGAGAAGGAGACACGGCACTGTTTCAGCACGCTGCGTTCAATCGGTGAACAAACCAGGAAATATACGAAATCCAGTTGTGAACTCTCAATGGGCATGACCGATGATTTCCGGATTGCCATTGAAGAAGGTGCAACAATGATTCGACTTGGTTCATATATACTTGGGACAAGGAACTATTAAATGATACTTATCTATTATGCATTACGAGCGTATGAAATAATTTTACTTATCCGGATTATCATGTCGTGGATACGGCCGAGCCCACATCATCCCTTTGTACGATTCATTCATAATATGACGGATCCGGTGCTTGATCCGATACGCCGACTTCTGCCGACTTCAGGTATGGGTTTTGATTTTTCGCCTATCGTAGTATTTATTATACTTGAGTTACTGCGGAATATGTTTTTCTCATTTTCATATTATTGATTTTAGAAAAGAATAATTCCTGTTTTTGCATACAGATACTAGGAATATGGATATATTTAAGATATTTTTATATTTGTAACCGTTCACAGGTTCAGGGTTCCCCGTTAAAAGGTTACATCGCCTTTTTCTGTGAAAAAAGGGTGTGATGATTCTTGAGTTTGTAAACATTCTTTAATTTTAGATTTTTGATTTCAACCCTGAACCCTGAACCTGTGAACGCTTACTTATATTTTAGATAGTTACTTCTTTACTTTTTTATAACCGGGAGTTAAATCATGCGTATCACTCCTTTGGATATTCGCAAACAGCCGTTCCGAAAAACCGTAATGGGTTTTGATAAGGATGAAGTGAACAGCTTTCTTGAAATGGTGGCAAATGAATTTGAGCAGATTATCAAACAGAATGATGGGCTTACTGCAAAGGTGAAGATAGTCGAGGAACGGATTGATGGATATGCAAAGATCGAAAGGACACTGAATGAAACACTGTTGACAGCTCAACGGGCGACTGACGAAGCACGCTTGAATGCCCAGAAAGAGGCTGAGCTTATTATAAAAGACGCTCAGATACGGGCTGACAAATATGAAGATCAGAGCAGAATGAAAGTGAATAATCTTGAATCGGATCTTTACTCGTTGAAAACACAGCGGGACAGTTTTCTTGCACGGTTCAAATCAATGCTGCGGGATCAGCTTGCGCTGGTGGAAGTCATCAGCGGCAGTTTGAAGGATAAAGACAACGGGGGGAAAAAGGCAGCGGGAAGAAATGCTATTGGACAGACTGAAGCGGCACGTGTGGAAAGCGTTATTGAAGATGAAACTATGGATGAGGTACCACCGGAACCGGTGGTATAAGAATACTTATAGAATGCGTAATAATGTATTTATAGAAATCGAATAATGTGGTAACTATAGCTGTAAAACTAAAGCCTGGTGCAAAAACAAATAAGATAGAAATTAAAGATGATGGTTCGCTGGCGATATCAGTAACCTCCCGACCGGTTGAAGGAAAAGCTAACAAGCATCTGATTACAGTGCTTTCGAAGACACTGCGAATTCCCAAATCATCATGTTCGATTATACACGGTGAGAAATCACGGAATAAAGTGGTTGCTGTTGAAGGAATTAATACAGAGGATTTTTTTAGTATTTTACAATCTAAAATCTAAAATCAACAATCAAAAATCCAAAGGATTGACACTATGCCCCAGACATTTGAATGGATTCAGGAAGCGAAGAAATTTATTGAAGAAAAATATCCGGTAAAGCCGGAGTATGGCATTATTCTCGGTACCGGATTGGGACGCCTGGTGAAGGAAATTGACATCACGGCGGAAATTCCCTATAAGAATATTCCCCATTTTCCCGAATCGACTGTTGAAAGTCACGCCGGGAAACTTATCGGTGGTGTCCTGTCTGGAAAGAATGTTCTGGCAATGCAGGGGAGATTTCATTACTATGAAGGGTATTCGATGCAGCAGATTGTGTTCCCGGTACGGGTCATGAAATTTCTCGGTATACATACCCTGATAGTATCCAATGCAGCCGGTGGTATTAATCAGCTCTTTCCGCCGGGAACGATTATGGCTATAACCGACCAGATAAATCTCCTCGGTGACAACCCGCTTATCGGCCCGAATGACGACCGTATCGGGCCTCGCTACCCGGATATGTCCGAACCCTATTCACAGGAGTTGATTGATATAGTCATCGAGGTCGCACTTGAAAATAAGATTCCGCTGGAAAAAGGGGTATACGCATCCATGCCGGGCCCCTGCCTTGAGACAAAGGCCGAATACCGCATGCTGAAAATAATAGGTGCTGATGCAATCGGTATGAGCACGGTACCGGAGGTAATTGCTGCGGCCCATGCGGGAATCAGGGTCCTTGGCCTGTCGGTTGTAACCGACGCCTGTCTCCCTGATGCTCTGGAGCAAGTGGATATTCAAAAAATTATCGCAAACGCAAATAAAGCTGAACCGAAATTAGTAAAATTAATAAAAGAGGTACTGAAGAAACTATGAGTCAACAGCATTTCAAACCAGTAAATACACAGATCAGATTCCCGGAAGTAGAGAAAGAGGTGCTGGCTTTCTGGAAAAAAGAGGGAACGTTTTATAAAAGCCTTGAAGCTACCAGGGACAAGGAAGTATTTGTGTTCTATGACGGCCCGCCCTTTGCAACCGGTTTGCCCCATTATGGCCATTTACTTGCCGGAACGATTAAGGATATCATTCCCCGCTACTGGACCATGCGCGGGTATTATGTAGAGCGCCGCTTCGGCTGGGATTGCCACGGATTGCCCGTTGAAAACGAGATGGAGAAAGAGTTCGGGGTATCCGGTAAAGGTGATATTGAAAAGCTGGGTATTCACCTGTTTAATGAGGCATGCCGTTCGATAGTCCTTCGCTATACCAGTCAGTGGCAGGAGGTTGTTGAGCGCATGGGACGCTGGGTTGATTTTAATAACCAGTACCGTACCATGGACGCCTCCTACATGGAGAGTATCTGGTGGGCGTTTAAAAAGGTATGGGAGCGCGGCCTTATTTATGAAGGCTTTCGGGTGCAGCCCTACTGTCCGCGGTGCACCACTCCGTTGTCGAATTTTGAGTTGAACGAGGGGTATAAGGATACGAAAAGTCCCTCAATTACCGTAACATTTCCACTGGTTGATGATCCGAAAACCAAGATCCTGGTATGGACAACGACGCCCTGGACCCTGCCGTCGAACGTGCTTCTTGTCGTTGGTAAAGATATTACTTATGTCAAGGTGCAGGATGGCGACGATAATTTTATCCTTGCAAAGGAGCGTCTCCCGGCATACTACAAGAATGAATCGGATTATACTATCCTCGAGGAGATGCCCGGCTCGGCACTGGTAGGTAAAGCATATCTGCCGCTGTTCACCTATTTCACTGACAGGTGTGATAAGTTTTTCAAAGTGTATGCCGCTGATTTTGTTTCAACGGAAGATGGTACCGGTATTGTCCATATCGCGCCTGCCTTTGGCGAGGATGACTTTCAGATTGGACAAAAACTCGATCTGCCAATTGTCTGTCCCGTTGACGCGGAGGGAAGGTTTACCGAAGAGGTGCCTGAGTGGCAGGGGCGGGTTGTATACGATGCCGACGATGATATAACACAGACGATAGAAGAGATGGGGCGGCTTATCCATCGGACGAAACTGGAGCACCGGTATCCGTTCTGCTACCGTTGTGAGACTGCATTAATCTACAAAGCGATTGACACCTGGTTCATGCAGATCGAGCCGCTTAAAGCCAACATGCTTGAAAATAATCAGCGGATACTCTGGGTGCCGGATCATCTCAAAAACGGCAGGTTCGGTAAAGGCATCGAAAGCGCACCGGACTGGAATATCTCCCGGAATCGCTACTGGGGTACACCACTGCCGGTCTGGATATGTCCTGATTGCGGACAAAAAGAGTGTGTCGGCAGCCTTGATGACCTGCATGACCTTATTGGAAACGGTAACAGGGAAGCAGGCATGAAGAGGCATGCTGAAGCTGTTGCCCAAGTACGAAAGAAAATCGAGCATGAAGCAGCGGATCATTTCAGGGAATTCGGTATTGACCCGCAGTGGGCTGATAAGGTCAGTCACACCGAGATGTATGATTCGGATATTCACAGTCATGTGGTGGATACCATTGCGGTTACCTGTCCAAAGTGCGGCAGTGATGCCATGAAGCGCACCCCTGAGGTGCTTGACTGCTGGTTTGAATCAGGCTCCATGGCGTATGCGCAGTCACACTACCCCTTTGAGAACCGCGAGCAGTTCGAAAAGAATTTCCCGGCTGATTTTATTGCTGAAGGTATAGATCAGACCCGCGGGTGGTTCTATACCCTGACCGTACTTGGCTCGGCACTGTTTAATAAGGAGACATTTAAAAATGTAATAGTTAACGGAACGATCCTCGCGGAGGATGGGAAGAAGCTATCAAAAAGATTGAAGAATTATCCGCCACCCGAGGAGATTCTTGACAAGCTCGGCGCCGACGCATTGCGCCTCTTTCTGATAAATTCACCTGCGGTGAAAGGGGAGGACCTTCGTTTCAGTGAAAAGGGTGTCACTGAAATGGCGCGGTCAATTCTGCTGCCGTTCTGGAATGCCTATTCTTTCTTCGTGACCTATGCTAATGTTGATGGCTGGAAGCCTGAAGGGAATGGCAAGCCGCAGAGTAGTAATGAACTTGATCAGTGGATCGTATCGCTGTTAAACCATGTTATTGATTCTGTTAACAGTGAGATGGAACAGTATAATCTCTATCGCGTAGTGCCGCTACTGGTTGATTATATCGACAATCTGACTAATTGGTATATTCGCCGGAGCAGGAGGCGTTTCTGGAAAAGCGAGAATGATGTTGACAAAGAGAACGCATACGCAACTCTGCATTATGTACTCGTGGAGTTCTCAAAAGTCATGGCGCCGTTCCTGCCGTTTTTAACTGAAGCTATATATCGTAATCTTGTGACCCAGGTAAATACAGACGCTCCGGAGAGTATTCACCTGACCGTATATCCGAAATCGGACCAGGGCATGATTAATCTTGATATGGAAATGCGGATGAGCCTGGTCCGGCAGGTCGTTGGCATGGGCAGGCTGCTGCGCAGCAGGTATATCATTAAAAACAGGCAGCCATTGTCGGCATTGACCGTGGTTATCAAGGATGATCATAAACGGGACCTGATTCAGAAAATGGATCTTCTGATAAAGGAAGAGTTGAATGTGAAAGAGGTTGTGTTTAACAGCAATGAAGATTCTCTGGTTGAGATTTCTGCCAAGGCCAATTTCCGGAACCTCGGGAAAGTGTATGGGCCGAAGATGAAAGATGCTGCCAGGGAGATTGAAGCACTTACCGCTCAGGATATTCATGCGCTTGAGAGCGGTGAGACCAGGGATATTCACGGGCATGCCGTGTCATTCGAAGACATTGAGGTGCGCCGGACCAAACACGAGGGTATTGAAGTTGAAACCGAAGGGGAGATCACCGTTGCGCTGAATACTGAAATAACCGGGGAACTCAGGAACGAAGGCCATGCGCGTGAATTTGTAAACAGAATTCAGAACATTCGCAAGGCAAAGAATTTTAATGTTACCGACCGTATTATTATCACCTGTAAATGTGGTGATGAGCTGCAGAAAGCCCTGTCGGCATATATGGAATATATCAATACGGAGACGCTTTCTGCTGATACCACTGTGGGTGCATCGGAAGTAACCGGTGATATACAGGAAATAGAAGTAAATGGTTTGCCGGTTGTGGTTAATGTAACGCTTAAAGAATAAGAGAATGGCGAAGACATTTATAAAACGGCGAAGAAACGATCTGGTATATGCTATTCTCTTTTCCCTCTATTTAGCAGCCAGGTTTATTCCCAGGAAACTTGGTTTGTTTTGCGCGGGATGGATTGGATACTTTGTTTTTCTATTTCCCACCAGGGATAAAAAACGTACTATCAGTAATCTCACAAAATTTTATAATGCTACCTGGACACAGAAGCGTATTAGACAAGTCGCTGCTCAGGTCTATGTTAATGCCGGTAAGAATTTGTTTGATGCGATGTACCTGACTCATTGCACTAACGACCAGTTTGATGCCATTGTCAAGCACGATGATTTTTCTGCAATGCGGCATGCATACGATCAGGGGAAAGGGGTGATAGCTATTCTTAGCCATTCAGGTTGTTATGAGATGAATGGTCACATGGTTGCCCGGAAAGGATTCCGTTGTGTCACAATAGGGCAGAAGATGTTTGATAAAAGAATTGACAGATTGGTCGCTACCATGCGCCGGAGGAATACTGTTACTTACCTGTATAGAGACCGAAGCAGCAGAGAAGTTTTACGATTCCTTAAAAACGGAGGATTTTTTGGCGTGCTGCTTGATGTGGATACCTATGGTGACGGGGTGTTTGCCCATTTTCTCGGTGTACCCGCATATACGCCGTCAGGACCGATTCGTATGGCCATGCGGTTTGATATGCCGGTCTTTGCTGTTTATTCGGCACGACAGAAAGATGATACCCATTATGTCTATATCAAAGGGCCGCTTACCCTTGAAAATACCGGTGATTTTGACAGGGATCTTGTGATGAATGTGGAACAGGTAAATGATTTCCTCAGTAAAGGTGTTCTGCAATTTCCTGAGCAGTGGGTGTGGATGCATCGAAGGTGGAAGAGGACGCCGGAGAAATATAAGGATGTGCTGAATATTGAGAATTATATATAGAACATTGTTATTTATAACAGCAAATTCTCCCCCGTATCCCTGATAAACTTTGCAGACTTAACCTCTTTATTCGCCAGCCGTACTCCACCGGCTTTCACCCCTTTAACAAGGTAGTCTCCGATTCTGAAACTCTCTTCCTTTACTTTCAGCCGGGGTTTGGGTTTGTATTCTACTGCCGCCAGACTGTCCTGGTCAATAGTGAGTTTCATGAGGGTACACTTATCCGGGATTATTGAGTAGCCTTTATTGAGGATGAATTTTTCGATTTTGCATCGTTTGATATAGGGATAGCCGGTTATATCGTTTTTGAATATAACAGAAAAGATAGTATTGGCAGTTGTCTTTTCATCCATGAATCCGCAGTACCACATACCTTTGTCAACAAAGAATTTATCCGGGGCGTCCATAACCGTGTAGACACCGGTCTTGCGAATGATAAGTACTCTGTCGTATTGAGAAACATCCATAAGTACATTACCGCCGACTTCATAGCCGAGGTAGCCGGTGTTCTTGTCATATTTCAGCTTGAGATTGCGCTGTGCAGCTTCGCGGACATCAACCTTGTCAAAAGAGACAATTTCCGTCTTACGTTCATGCAGGTCTTTGTATTTCTCAATGACACCGTCAAGAAATGAGATGGCATACTTGATGAGATTGGCAAGGTGTTTTTTTATCACCTTCAGCCGGGAATTAATTTCGTCTATCTCTTTTTTTGCTTTATTGATATCATAGAGTGAGATGCGTCTGATCGGGATTTTAAGGAGGCGTTCAACATCATTGGTAGTGACTTCACGCTTGATCCGGTCGGCGAATGGTTCAAAACCTGTTACAACTGCTTTAATAACGGATTCGCGTGTCTTCATTTTTTCTATTTTTTTATAAATACGCTCTTCAACGAATATCTGCTCAAGTGTTTTAGCATGAAGCTTATTGTTCAGCTCTTCTTCCTCAAGTTTTAGTTCTGCCCTGAGGACATCGGTCAGTTTCTGAGCATAGTATTGAATCACTTCACTGACGGTCATCTGGACAGGCTGATCGTCCTTAATAACGAGAAGGTTAACACTAATTGACGATTCACAGTCGGTAAATGCAAAGAGTGCATCAACCGTGTCGCGGGTGTGAATACCGCGTGCAAGTTTTATCTCAATTTCAACATGGTCGGTACTGAAGTCGCTGATGCTTGAAATTTTTATCTTGTTTTTCTTTGCGGCGGCTTCAATCGAGTTGATAAGGCTTTCAGTGGTAGTACCGAACGGCAGCTCGCGTATAACAATCTTTTTGGGGTCTTTTGTGTCAAGCTTTGCACGGACAAGAATTTTACCGTTACCGTCTTCATACTCAGACACATCGGCAAGACCGCCGGTAGGAAAATCAGGGAAAAGGAGATGCTGGTCATCCTCAAGATTTGCCCGAACCGCATTGAGCACTTCTATAAAATTATGCGGGAGTATCTTAGTAGCCATACCCACCGCAATACCTTCGGCGCCCTGCACCAGGACAACAGGAATTTTTGCCGGGAATGTAACAGGCTCCTTGTTGCGGTTGTCGTAGGACTCATTGTACTCGGTGATCGGCGGGTTGATAAGTACTTCTTTTGCGAGCGGCAGAAGCCGGCACTCTATGTATCGTGCTGCGGAAGCCGGATCGCCGGTGAAAATGTTACCGAAGTTTCCCTGTTTATCTATAAACAGATCTTTATTGGCAAGCACCACCAGTGCGGAATAGATTGACGCATCGCCGTGTGGGTGATATTTCATGCTGTGGCCGACGACATTGGCTACTTTATTAAATTTACCGTCATCCATTTCGCTCAGGGAATGCAGTATTCTGCGCTGCACCGGTTTTAAACCGTCGTCAATATGCGGGATGGCGCGATCTTTAATAACATAGGAAGCATATTCGAGGAAATTTTTATTAAACAGTTTGTTGACATAAGCCATTAGACAAGATTCTCCATGATATAATCACGACGTTCAGGGGTGTTTTTCCCCATGTAAAATTCCAGTGTAGTAGGAACGGTTTTTATTGAGCGGACATTAATATCGATAAGGCGCATGCTGTCATCAATAAACTGGCCGAATTCTTTCGGTGAGATCTCTCCCAACCCTTTAAACCGGGTGATTTCCGGTGAGGATATCTCATTAACCGCGGCGTCTTTTTCCTTTTCCGTGTAACAATACCTGGTTTCCTTTTTATTCCGGACCCGAAAGAGCGGTGTTTCGAGAATATACACCCGGGTGGCTATTACAAGTTCCTCAAAGTAGTTGAGGAAAAAAGTAAGCAGCAGGTTCCGTATATGGAACCCATCGTAATCGGCATCGGTTGCGATAACGATCCTGGCATAGCGGAGATGTTCGACATTATCTTCAATACCCAGTGCCATCATCATGCTGTACAACTCTTCATTTTTATAAATGGCTGCTTTGCCTTTACCGAAGGAGTTCTGCGGCTTTCCCCTGAGTGAAAAGATGGCCTGCGTGTTCGGGTCACGGGAGGAGACCATTGAGCCGGATGCGGATTGTCCTTCAGTAATAAAAATGGTTGATTCTTCACCCTTCTTCCCGTCCTCCAGATGATATTTACAGTCTTTAAGATTGGGTATCTTAATCGCAATTTTCTTTGCAGCCTCTTTCGCCTCTTTTTTAACCGTGTTAAGCTCTTTGCGGAGGCGTTCGTTGCTGATAATTTTCTTTTCCAGCTCCTGGGCGGCACACCTGTCTTTATGGAGAAAATCGACCACTGCAGAGCGTACTTCAGATACCACCCAACTGCGGATTTCAGTATTCCCCAGCTTATTTTTGGTCTGACTCTCAAAAACCGGGGATTTCAGTTTTATCGCAACAACGCCGACAAACCCTTCACGCACATCAACACCGGAGAAGTTTTTCTTAAAGAATTCATTCACCCCTTTAAGCACCCCTTCACGGAATGCACTCTGGTGGGTACCGCCGTCACTGGTAAACTGGCCATTAACAAAAGAGAAATAGGTCTCGCCGTAACTCTTCGTGTGGGTAAAGGCGAATTCGAGCTGCTTGTTTTTGTAATGCCCGATTTCATAGACCGTGTCCTCGCCGACTTCCGATATAAGTAAGTCATACAGCCCGTTCTTTGATTCGAACTTCTGATTGTTGAGATAGAGCCGTAGCCCGCCATTAAGATACGCGTAGTTCCATAACCGCTGCTCAATAAATTCAGGATTGAATGCATATTCATCGAAAATGTCAGTATCGGGAATAAATTCAACATAGGTGCCGTTTGGCTGGTTTGCTGCTTTTCCGGTATTTTTCGACTTCAGTTTTCCCCGGACAAAAGAAGCTTCACAGAATTTCCCTTCACGAAAAGCAGAGACCTTAAAATGGGATGATAACGCATTTGCCGCCTTGCTGCCGACTCCGTTGAGACCGACTGAGAACTGAAAGACATCATCGTTGTATTTTGCACCGGTATTGATAACGGAAACGCACTCAACCACTTTGCCAAGAGGGATACCGCGGCCATAGTCACGAACACTTATCGAATCGTTCTTTAACTTGATATCAATTTTTTTCCCGTATCCCATGATATATTCATCAACCGAATTGTCGATAACTTCCTTCAGCAAAATGTAGATACCGTCATCAAGGTTCGAGCCGTCACCGAGCCGGCCGATATACATACCGGTACGCAAACGAATATGCTCCAGTGAACTCAGCGTTTTTATCTTACTTTCATCGTATACAGATTCTTTGGTTTTTGCCATGAGTTGTCCTGACCCAGATAAACTGGATAAGTACCTTAACGAAATAATTTCCTGGTATAAAGAGCTACTTAGAAATTCATTTCTAAGGTACTAATGAATTTTGGAACAATTGTCACACCGGAGCTGATTCAACATCCACTCCTGCACACTAAAAATGCCAAATCTTTTTAATAATAGGCATGTTAGGCAAATTACGTTATACTGAAAATAAATCTCATGGGAGATTTTAACAAGTGTTGATTAGCAGGTGTGGTGGTGAAATATAATTCTGTACACAACATATTGTTAGATAATGGGTATGCATTCACGCCTCCCGGGAGGGGACTTATAAGGTGTTTATATTTATTATGTTATTAATTTATCCAGCAATTTTTCCATTTGGCAGAAGCTATATACCTATGCCTGTTACGGATATTTTTAAACGATTTCTTATAAACGGGGAACCCTGAACCTGTGAACGGTTACGAAATAACAATGGTTCGTACATGCCGAAACACACCTTCTTGTATTATTTCGGCTGCGCTCCCTCAAATCTCTTTGCTAATTCTTTGCCGTCTTTTATCAATAACCCGATAAGAAGATTCTTTTTACTTAATAGATGATTATGAAAAAGCATTGCCGGAAAAGCAACGGTCAGCCCCGCCTGCGTTGTCAATAACGCAATACTGATACCTTCAGCCATGAGATGGGGATTATCAATACCAAACTCGGTAATAATATTAAAAGTGTGAATCATACCGGTTACTGTTCCAAGGAGTCCAAGAAGTGGGGCTGTTGATATCCAGGCATTCATTGTTGAAAGATTTTTATCCAGTTCATTGACTGAAAAAATAAGAAATTCCCGAAAAATATACTGATAGGTACTTTCGCCGGTACTCACTTTCCGCATATTATCCAGCAGGGTATCAAAGATAGAATTACCTGAGGATAAAGGTGCGGCTTTTTGGATATTTTCCTTGCTAATACTGGCGATAAAGCGCATCCTGGCTTTTCTGAACTTATTCAGATAAAACAATTTGTCAAGACCGATCACCCAGGCGACAAGAGATACCCCGAGAATGGGCCACATAATAATGCCGCCCCTCTCAAATGAGGCCATAAAAAGATCGTATAGATACATTACTTCTTACCACCCGATTTATCACCGCTTGGCCATAATGTGTTCAGGATCAGTATCGCATGTTTCTCCATCTCAGCCTTTATTTTATCCCGCACATTACGGATATAGTTGTGACACAGCAAAATAGGAATTGCTATTGTTAATCCAGTCTGAGTTGTAATCAAAGCTTCAGAGATACCGCCGGCCATAATTTTTGGATCACCGGTTCCGTAATTTGTAATCACTTCAAAAAGATTAATCATACCGGTTACAGTACCCAACAGCCCCAGCAATGGAGCGACACCCGCAATGACCGCAAGGGTGCTAAGATGTTTATTCAACTGCGGTAATTCCTCAATAATAATTCCCTTTACTGCCTTTTCCGCGGCATCACGGTTCCACTCAGAATGATCAAGGCAGGTGGCAACGACTTTTGCGACGACACCTTTTTTCTTTTTCACAAATTCACGGGCAGCATGAACATCTTCATTCTTAAGTTTTGCCAGTACCTGGTGGCTCAGATTTGAACCGGTTCTGCGTTTAATAGCAAATTGAATCAATTTGAGAATGATAAGAAAGAGTGCCCAGAAAGGCAGCAGTAAGAGCGGTACCATTACCGGACCGCCGGCTTTGACATAAGAAACAAATTTGTTAATTCTTCCCGTGTCCTTACCGCTTATTAACGCACCGGAATGAGCGTTCTGCAGCACATCAATTGGAATATTTCCTTCAGGTCTGCCTTTTTCAATCCAGCCGGGGAATACACTGAACAGTGATTGGGAGAAATCCGGTTCCGTTATTTCCTCTGTTTTAAACCGGCCAATTCCCAGAAGACCTGTTTGACGAATTATATAGAGTTTATTTTCAGCACCCTGCCCGTAACCAAAGACATGACCGAATCGTGCAATATTTAAATGCTGTGCAGTCGTGCCGTCATCGGGAATGATATTCTGTTTTACCATACCGGTTTTCGTACCATCGACAATATAGTCCAGCTTATAATCGATAAAATTTGACAGTGAGGCAAGAAATCGCCCTTTGGCACTGTAAGCCTGACGTATTGTTTCGAGTTTGAGGCGACGATTTTCACGATCAAGAGGAAACAGCTCCAATACATTCTTTCCCTCTTTCTCAAACACTTCATCCATACCTTTGGAAACGTAGACCCATGCTTCCTTTTTCTGTTGCAAAGAAACTTTTTCATCCTCTATGGTACGTTCACGAGCAAAGGCTTCCTCTTTAACCCGCGACAATTCCAGATACGCCCGTTCCTGTGTGTCACGGAGACGCGCCAACTCTTCCTTGTCAAGTTCCCGCTGGTGAATATGTTTCTGTTTCTTGCGCCAGCGGTCAGCGATGTCATTCTGAAGTCCGTCACGGACCAATTCGAGTTTCGCTTTTATTTTGTCAAGCTCCTTTTCCATTGGAGTTTTCTCAACATTTCCCCTTGGTTTTGCGATAAGTACTGAAACTGCGACTAGTAGTATGAGATATAATTTATTCATTTTCAGCACCTCCTTCCTTTTCACTTACTGCAAAAGGAAGTTTGACTAAATTCGGCAGTGTTTTACCTTCCCGGATATGTATTGCTTGTAGTATATCAGCGGAAACAGCAGCATCTTTAACAGGCTGCCACTCACCATCAGGGCCACCGGTCCAGAGGGCACTTTTATCGCCCTTTGAATTAACTACCGCCTCAAAAACACCGCCGATTCGTAATCGGTATATAGAACCACTGATTTCCGGCACTGGTGAAGCTCCCTGAGAAATCTGTATCTCCATGAGCTGTACTTCAGTGTCATTTAATATCCGGATCAGACGATGAATGCCTTCACTATTGTCAATGCTCCCGGCAACGAGTTCGCTTTTAAGGAAATTGAGCGCATCATAGGCCTTCTTTGACAATGATGGTATCAGGTAGGTGGTAGATTTCATAGCCTTTTCACAAAGAGCGATTAAACGGTTTCTGGTGCCCTGCTGTTTCAAGTCATATTCTTTCTGACTTGCCTTTACCGTGGTCAGTACCGCACCGAGTGAATCGCTCTTCTTCTGATGGACGACCGCTTCTTTTTTCGTTGACTGGGTTTCCGACGTTAATGCTGAAAACCTCTGTTTCGTACGACTTTCATAATCAAGAAACTCTTCCTTGTCCTGTACCGTAAGCTGGCGGACCTTTTCGCGTTCCTTTTTCAGACGTTTCAGTTCGCGTTTTTTACGCGTTATTTCATTTTCAATATCAATCTGCTCCTGGGCATACATTCCCGTGAAAGCCAGCAGCACAATTAACAAGGTCATTTTTTTCAGCATAGATTGAAACCCCTATCTGAGAGTTAACGAATGTAAATATATTTGTAAGCGTTCACAGAACGCTGAAATTGCGATGTCCTGAGCTTGTCGAAGGGGAAACTGGAAATTTGAAATTTGGTATTCATGCTTTTGTACTATATAGTCCATTTAGATGGGTAAAAACCCCACATGGGGAAGAATTCATATTGAAAATAAAATTTTTTAATGTAAAGTAACGATCTATTCCTTATTTTCCATACTCTTTTCCAACCGCACTACACGGATATTTTCCAATCCGACCAGTGCGCCGGCACTACCATGATTCCCGGCAATGGTATAGTAATGTTCAGCTTCACTATACATTGCCTGATTAAAAGCGCTGTTACCCGCAAGAAGCGCCAGTTCCGCAAATTCAGGAAAAAGG
Organism: uncultured bacterium; assembly: GCA_965372145.1. Classification (GTDB taxonomy): domain Bacteria; phylum Fibrobacterota; class Chitinivibrionia; order Chitinivibrionales; family JANQEN01; genus CBDVBE01. Next base: position 16,227 of record CBDVBE010000048.1, read on the forward strand.
GTTAGCCCCCTTTTAGCTTCTTCAAAGGCAAGAAATTCATTTTCCATCTTCTGCAATAACAATACCATCCTGTAAAACACCCATTTCTTAGTTTTATTCTTTTCAAACCCCTTCTGCAGATAATAGAGATTTTTCTCATTATCCTCCTGAGATTCATAAATATCCGCAAGAAGCAGGTATACATATTCAAGATTTTTACCCGTTGAGGGGTATTGTGAAAGCCAGTTTATAGCTTCATGTGGATCATCAAGATCCCGGTACATCTCTCCAAGTACAATATAGACCTCTTCCTTTTCAGGATGCTCCTCGATAATACGCTGAAAAAGAGCGCCGGCCTCGGCAAAAGCGCCGGCTTCCCGGTATGATGCTGCTAAGACCATTGATGCTTTTACATCGCCGGGTTCCAACTCAAGTGCTCGGTTGAGAATCGCGATACTTTCACCTATTTCATTGAGAGAGTAATAGGCAATAGCCAGATTAAGGTATCCCCTGAAAAAATCTTCGGCATAACTGAGGCACGCACGATAATAGACAATTGCCTGTGGTAAACTGTCAAGCTGGAAGTATGCATTGGCGCAGTTAAAATAACAGAGTGCCGGGTTACTTCCTTCGTTAACCGCTTTTTTATATAATGGTATAGATGCCTTATATTTTCCTTCACCATAAAATCTATTTGCCTTGTCTATAGCGGGAACACCCAGGACAATGGAAGGGAGTATTCCAAGCAACACTATAAAAATAAATATAGTTATTTTTCTTTTTGTCATATGTAAACTGTGCATACTATCGTTCTAAAAGTGATAACACATCCTGCGACTGCTACTATCGCAATTGAAACTCAAATTCCTTCCTGGCCCGTATCCGTACAGGAACACCCTTATTTTTTGCCGGATCGAATCGCCATTTCCTCACAGCTTTACGAGCCGCCGTGGAAAAACTGGGATGGGGAGATTTTAATATTTCAACTGATTCGACTCTACCTTTAAGTCCAATTATTATCTCAATGAGTAAAATCCCCTCTATACCGAGCTCCTTGGCACGATTAGGGTATGGGATTGGTGAGATAAAACGTGGTACCGGGTCCTCATCAGCTTCACCCTCTTCAAAAATTACCGCCTCAAGCTCCTTTGATTCAATGGCTACACCGTCACCTTCAGCGACATCAAGATCCGGGTTAAATTTCATCTGCATATTTGATGAGGTAGATTTACTTCGCACTGAACTTACTTTTCGTATATTTTTTCGTACCTCTTTCCTTTTTTCCTTTTTAGGCTGAATTATCTCTGCAACTACTCTCTGCTGATTAGCCAAATCATTTGTATTATTAAAGCCGGTGCCAAAAAGATCATGAAGCACCGGGATAATACAAAAGAGAAGAAAATTGATGGCACAGGCAAGTACCACTTTATACAGATTAGAAAACATACCGATTTCGTTCCACACTTTGTTTAAATATTGTATTGCAGCATAACATCATTACGCTCATTTCAGTCTATCCGCTGCGATTGAAACTTTTTTCGCACCGGCAAGGGCGCATTTATCCATCACCGTCACAGCCTTGCCGATCTCTGCCTGTCTGTCTGACACAATAACAATTGAGATATCCGGACGTTTCGAGAGTTCCTGCTGTACCAGGTGCGTAAGCCTGTCAGTACTGATCTGCCTTCCATAGACATGAATAGAGCCCTCACGGGTGATACCGATAAGCATCACCTTCTGCCCCTGCGATATAGCCGATTGCGCTTTCGGCTTTGAAACATCAACACCGGTCTGCCTGTTGAAATTTGTCGTAATAATAAAGAAGATCAATAAGATAAAAACCATATCGATAAGAGGACCCATATTGATCTCGGCATTCGAATCTTCTTGATCGGAAAATCTAAAATCGTCAAACATAGTCTTTTACTACCTGTAATAAAAAGTTGAATGGATATGAGAGGTGAAACTTTTACAGTATTATTTACTGTAAATCAAGAGTATCAACCTACTAAAAATACATTTTAGCATTTTTGTATACCAGTGAAGTTCCCCAGGTAATTGATGTTAGTGTTACCAATTAATTTCCAGCTTCAACTAAACAAGACCTCAATCAATAATTTCAGGACTCCTGATCTCTGGGATTTTGCTATGATACCTGAATGTATGCATTTAACACACTTTATGGAGTATTGGAGTACTGGAGTGTTGGATTTTATAGCTTTTTATGCATTACTCCATCACTCCAATACTCCATTATTCCAACTTGGTGTCATATTAAAATCCAGCTTACTTTTATAAGCTATTGATTCTTAGTATAGAGGTCAGGTTCTCTGAATTTATTAAAATAATGTGCACATAATATTAAAGCCACATTTCTAGGATACTACAATAAAATGTATATTTAACATCACTTAGTATCATATGATCGTTAAGTCCGGCATTGCAGAGGAGTGGATATTCGTTTTATGGCTCGTTATAAGCATATAATCTGGGACTGGAACGGAACCCTGTTTGACGATACCTGGTTATGTCTGGATATCATGAATGGCCAGCTTGAAAAAATTGGTAAAGAACCAATCTCTTTTAACGCCTATCAACGGCTTTTTGATTTTCCGGTAAGGGATTTTTATGAAAAAATAGGGTTTGATTTCTCCGTTGATCCCTATGAATCGGTTGCACAGAATTTTATCCGTGATTATACACAGCGCCGTTTTGAATGTGTGTTGCATTTTGGTGTGAAGGCAATATTAGAAAAGTTCAACAACTATGGCTGTGATCACGCAGTGCTATCCGCCTATGCAGAAGATGAACTTATTACTATGTTGGAGCATTACGAAGTCCGCTCCTTTTTTACCCATGTTATCGGTTTGAACAACCACTATGCTTCCGGAAAAGTTGAGGAGGGTAAGATCCTTCTCGATAAACTTGGTGCTTCACTGGATGATGTTGTCCTCATCGGCGATACGGTCCATGATTATGAAGTTGCAAAAGAACTGGGAATAGATGCAATCCTCATCAGTAACGGCCATAACAGCGAATTGAAATTGAGCAGTTGTGATGCGCCGGTTGTGCGATCGCTGTCTGAGGCTATGCTGCATATTTTATAGGTAAGAGATTATAAGCTACCGTTACACCTCTTCAGCAATAAGTAAAATCTTCGGATCAAGCTTCAGATGGGGATCTCCTGCCACTTCTTCATCATGATCCTTTACCAGATTTAGATGAATCACATGACCCATAGGCTGCAGGCAGATAATAATTGCTATCTCATTAATAAACGGCTGTAGTATAGTCGGTACTGAAGAACCGTCAAAGTAGCCTTCTTTATCCGGTATAGAAGCGCTGAACCAGATTTCAATATTTAATTCTTTGGCAAATTTGCGAAATTCGCGTAAATCTTCCAAAGAAGTCTTGTCAAATGCATACCCATCGATAACCAGAATATCAGCATAGAAGTTGCATGTCTCATTGAGTGTTCGAATACGGTTTTCTATTTCCTTTATATCGAAAGTGTCAAAGTTAAAGTTCATGATAATACGGTTTTTCACCCAGTCATCATGTATTACAGGGGTGTTGTCCAGATGATAACGACTGTTCAACTCATTGAAAATATCCTCATACCAGGCAATAATATGGCTGGTATTTTCAGTAAAAGAGGCATGGATAACATGCTTACCCTGAAACAGATGATCTGTGGCAATATTCACCAGGCAGGCGGTTTTACCGACACCTTTACGACAGGCGATAACACCGATATTGCCTTTTCCCAATCCACCATGGGTTGACTGTTCAAGAATTCTCAGAGGACTCCGTTTAATCAGTTCATGTTTTACCATGAGAACTGACTCCTTTCATTGTAATGGTCAAATTTTATGACAGTTTTGATGTCATCCCGAGCACTGAATACCACTGTGTGGTATGCTCTCAGTCGAGGGATAATTCCCTGTTTCTGGAAAAAATGTGGTAGATGGTTCCCTTCGGCTGTAGTTTATCCTGAGCTTGACGAAGGGCTCAGGACAGGCTCGCTCACCATGACTATTATAATTTAAATGCTTTACTTGAAGCCTATGTTCATATGTGAAAATACAGTCTATTGTTTAGTTATTCACTAAATGAAACCTTCACTTCCCCTTCCTCTTCTCCTGAAACTCCTTAATCATCTTTTCCGCAATCTGTTCCGGCACCGGGCCGTATTTAAGAAATTCCATAGTAAACTCTGCTTTACCCTGGGTCTGCGAACGGAGCACCGTAGAATACCCGAACATCTCACTTAGCGGGACTTTAGCCTCAACACGTGAGAAAAGATTGTTCTCCATTGTACTGACTATAATGCCGCGACGCTGATTAATCGTTGCCAGGACATTTCCCTGGAATTCAGAGGGGCCCTCTACGGCAACGTTCATGATCGGTTCCAGTATACGCTTGGGTGTTTTTCCATAGGCCCGGCGAAATGCTCCGATAGCGGCATTCATGAAAGCAATATTCGATGAGTCAACCGGATGATGGTTCCCGTCAACAAGCGTTATTTTAACGCCCACAATCGGAAATCCGATCAGAGCCCCTTTTAACAGGCATTCCTGAAAACCTTTATCACAGGAAGGAATATATTCAGAGGGAATAGCACCTCCCTTGACATTATTGATAAAGGTGTAATCCTCTTCATAGCAAGGCTCTAACGTGCCGACAACACGGCCATATTGGCCGGAGCCGCCGGTCTGCTTTTTGTGCGTATAATCAAAAGAGACTGCACTGGTTATGGTTTCACGATAGGCGACCTGCGGCATACCCACGTCAAGTCCGACACTATATTCACGCCGCATACGTTCAATGTATACGTCGAGGTGCAGCTCACCCATGCCCTTGATAATCGTCTCTTTTGACTCGGGGTCCACATAGGTCCGGAATGTCGGATCCTCCTTGGTGAACCTGTTGAGTGCCTTTGACATGGCATCCGATGATTTCTTATCACTGGGATTAATTGCCAGCGATATAACCGGTTCCGGAACATACATGGTGGCCATTGAATATCGCAGGGCGCCTCCGCAGAAGGTATCCCCTGTGGCGCAGTCTATTCCGAATAAGGCCACGATATCGCCGCTGGAAGCTGTGGTAATATCCTCCATTGCGTTGGAGTGCATATATATAAGGCGTCCGATTTTGAACTTTTTACCGGTTCGCATATTAACCAGTTCCTGTCCCTTCTGCAACGTCCCCTGATAAATACGAATATAGGTAAGCTGGCCATAATGGCCGTCTTCCAGTTTAAAGGCCAGTGCAACCGGGGGTAATGCAGGATCTGACGGAAGAGATACTTCCTGCTCATTGTTGTCTAAATCCAGTGCCATATTGACGCGATCTCCCGGTGAAGGCAGATACTTGACAACAGCGTCCATGAGAGGCTGTATTCCTTTGTTTTTATATGCTGAGCCGAGCAGAACCGGTGTGCATTCACCTGAAAGGGTCGCATTGCGAAGTGCTTTATGGATATGTTCCTCTGTTTCAGTACCCTCAAGAAACGATACTGCAAGATCATCGGAAAACATGGAGAGCGCATCAAGCATCTCTTCACGTTTTTGCTGTGCTTCTTCCACAAGCTCGGAGGGAATATCGCCGGGGGTAACCTGCTCGCCATTGGTACCCTCAAAATACAGTGCCTGCATTGTAATAAGATCAACCACTCCCTGCAGTGTATCTTCAAGCCCGAGAGGTATCTGTATGAGTACGGCGTTATGGCCGAGTTTCTCCCGAAGCTGTTGCGTGACGCCTATTGGATCAGCACCGATACGGTCGCATTTATTGATAAATGCAATGCGGGGAATAGTGTATCGTTTCAGTTGTTGATCAACGGTAATCGATTGCGATTGTACCCCGCCAACAGAGCAGAGCACAAGCACAGCGCCGTCAAGTACCCGTAAAGCGCGTTCTACCTCGATAGTGAAATCAACATGCCCGGGTGTGTCAATAATATTGATGGTATGGTTTTTCCACTCTACATTTGTCGCAGCGGAGGTGATTGTTATTCCCCGCTCCTTCTCAAGCTCCATGTAATCCATGGTTGCGCCGGCACTATCTTTATCATGTACCTCACGGATTGTATGAATTTTTTTGGTATAGTACAAAATACGCTCGGTAAGGGTAGTTTTTCCAGAGTCGATATGAGCGCTTATTCCAATGTTGCGTAAATTTGTTATACGTTTAGCCATACAGTTAAAATACCTTGGTTGCAAACCCTAATAATAAATTAAACATCTAAAATGTATATGAATAAAGGGAATTTATCATTCAGAATGGAGGAAAAAGCGGTTTAAAATATGTTATGGGAATTCCAATTAGTCAAAAAAAACATTTTAAATTTAGATAAATCTATTATTTAATTATCCAATAAAAAATGATGTATTTATAGTATGTCAGATTTTGGAAAAAAAGAAAATCAGAAAAGGGAACGGTGGCAAATTATACATTTAACGTATGCCGCGCAAATCATGTTTAATTGTACCGGGTACGGTGTATCATGTTATGGCGCGTTGAATCGAACACTATCGGCTATTTGACTATTTTGCCACCGTCTCTAGAATTTAAAACAATCCAAAAACAAATGGGTGAACTTTTTCCAATGATGCGGGGAAGTGT
>CBDVBE010000049.1:0-22703 GCA_965372145.1 uncultured bacterium
TTAACCCATATCTCCTGCCACTCTTCAGGTGATTTTTTGGAAAGGAGTTTTTGCTTAATTGCGTGTGATGGCGCCATACTATAAAACTACAATACGCTATTCTAAAATAACAAAAGATTTTATTCCTTTCTGCAAATCCCGCCTGTTTTGCATAGCTGATCTATAAATCTTCATTGATCATTTTGCCTTTTGCCTTTTGCCTTTGGACTTTGGACTTTAGACTTTAGACACTTTAGACACTTTAGACACTTTAGACACTTTAGACACTTTAGACACTTAAGTCACTTTTCACTTTAGTCACTTTTCACTTTAGGCACTTTTCACTTTTCATTTTGCATTGACCATTGTTAATTGTTAATTTTGCATTTTTAATTAATTGAATATGACTAAATCACTCACAAAATGTATTTTAAAGTATGAGTATCCTTGTACGATTACGAGAGATTGAGAAACTACCGACACTGCCTGAAATTATGATGAAAGTTCAGGCCCTTATCAATTCTGACGAGAGTGATGCTGCTTCATTAGCCCATATAATTAAACAGGATCCGGCACTTTCTTCGACGATTCTTAAAACTGCCAATTCTGCCTATTATAATTTTGCAAAGAGGCGAATATCTTCGATAACAGAGGCAATAGCCCGTATCGGATTTAATGAAGTATTGAAAATTACTCTGGCGATGAGTGTTATTGAGCAATTCGCCAATACGAAGAGCATGATCGGTTATGCAAGTTTCTGGCGTCACTCGTTGACAGCCGCCGGTTTGACAACTATTATCGCTGATGTAATAAATGATGAGGATCTTCAGGAGTATCGGCAGGATCTTTTCCTGGCAGGTTTGCTTCATGATATAGGGATACTTATATATGACCAGTTTTTTCATGAGGAATTCACGGAAATTATCAATTGTACTTTGAATGAAGAAAAGACCTATCTTGCTGCTGAGAATATAATTTCTCCAAAGGAAACCCATGGTTTTATCGGAGGTGCCTTATTAGAGATATGGAAACTGGCCTTACCCATTATTGTCTCTGTTCGTAATCATCATACGCCGCAGAAAGCTCCTGAGAACTTTCGCAAGATAGTATCGATCGTATCACTCGCTGAATATATCCTGTGTAATGGCCGTGTCGGTTCGTTTGAAGGTATCTTTGAGGAAATAGACGAAAGTGTCTGGGAACTCACCGGTATCTCGCCAAATGATATAGAAAGCCTTTTTCTTAAGGCTGAAGCGGAAGCCGGTAAATCAGATATTTTATTACACACGGGTGCGGGACATTATCAACCGCTGCAAATGCCTCATGACGATCATGACCATACACCGCTCAGACCGATTTAACCTCAACACAAAGGCTTTTTATAAATCGCGTTGAGCAGCACCACCATCTCACCTTTCGGTTTTTTTGCAGTAAAATGATCCACCAGTGATTGTGGTGTCCCCCGCAGGAATTCTTCATATACTTTTGTCAACTCTCGGCCAATAACTACAGGTACGGGCCCGAGAACGCTGTCCATTTCTTTAAGTACCTTTAAAATACGGTGGGGTGATTCATAGAAGATTACCGTTCTTTTCTCCCGCGTGAATTGTTCAAACAGACGTTTCCTCTTTGTGCTGCTTGACGGAAGGAAGTTCTCAAAAATGAAACGGTCGGTTGGCAAACCGCTTGCAACCAGTGCGGTTATCAGAGCGGCCGGCCCCGGTATGGGTATCACCGGAATCTGTTCGGCAATAGCTTGACGAATAAGATAAAAGGCGGGATCCGCAATACCCGGCGTGCCGGCATCGGTGATAAGGGCGATGGCCATGCCCCGTTTCAGGTCTTTTACTATATGCGGTGTCACCTTTTCCTTGTTAAAGTCATGATATGATTTAAGGGGTTTATTTATTGTGAGATGATTACAAAGTCTCTTTGAAATCCGTGTATCTTCTGCAAGGATAGTATCGACAGAAGATAGTATTTTCTGAGCCCGAATGGTAATATCATCGAGATTGCCAATAGGGGTGGCGACAATATACAGGGTTCCCATCAATAGCCTTCAAGCTTTGCGATACGGATTATTTTCTGCACTTTTCGGTTTTTATTTTTTGCAACAAGTTTTGCATAATAGGTACCGTTTGCAATACGGTATCCCATATTCTGATTTCTTCTGTTGAGGGTCGTACCGTCCCAGGCTATTTCATGGTAACCGATGAGTTCGGCGGGACTCTTCCATGTCCACACCTTCCTGCCGCTGATAGTATAAATGGTGAGTTTTACACTGGTGGCAACATCGGTTAACAGGAAAGGAAACCGTATCACCTTGCCCGGTTTTGCGGTAAAAGGATTGGGATGGCAGGAGAAGAACCTGATCTTTAATTTTTCTCCAGGTCGGTAAGCAAAGACTCTTTCGGCACGGTTCCCGGCATTGTCCTTTGCAATTATGGTGAGTGAGTCAATGATATTTGTTTTTTGCGGATAGGCCGTGAGTATTACTGTTGACAGGTTCTCACCGTTAACTGCTGATGATTTAAAATCACTCTCAAGCGGGATATGATTAAGCAACAGCCGGATAGAGGATTTGTCAATGCCGGATGAGTCGGTTATGAATACATTAAAGGGTCTGTTTTTAGCTGCATAATCGAGGAAAAGGATCTCCTTTCCTGAGACATAAACACGTATCTCCGGTGGTACGTTATCCGAACTCGTACCAAGTGCAAACGGTCCCGATTCGTATGTTGAGTAAGAGATTGTATTCGTAGTAGTGTTGAGTATACCACCCCTGTTCTGCCATTGTGATGAAATAGTATCATAATAATACACACCGGTATTAGTTCCGGAATCTGAAATCTGTACCGGATCAAACTGCCAAAGCAGTGTATCGGCAAGGGTGAGTGCAGGACGAGCAAATATATGAAGCTTTGATAACCCGTCGCCAAGGAGGGGTAACCACGCCGATGCACTTGAGAGAGGCTTTCCCTCAACAAGGGTATCGGTGAAGAGAAATACTCTATGGACAGCGGTTAACGTATCTGCAGGAGTGAGGAGGCAGCCTCCTCTTTTTGAATACAGTGTGTCACGTGTTGAGAAAAGATCTGCATAGTTTACTGCAAAGGACAGAATTGCGGAGTTATTAGTATAATTGATTTCTTCAACGGTGTTTCCAAAATTGACAAGGCCGGAATAGGTTATCGTTCCCTGCGTGTCGGGTATAGTAAAGTTGAAACGGGTTATTTTCCCGGGAAACAATGGGCCGGTTGTTGTGCCCAGAAAGATAGTGTCACGCAATGCCCGACTGAAGAACGCGACACTGAAGGGCGGCGCAGGAGCATTCCCTTTATTGAGCACTTCACACACGACAGAGAGTGAGTCATTCTGCCATGAGCATGTCAGCGTGTCATCAGTGAAGGTTAAATCAGGTCTTCCTTTAATTTTAAAAGAGAAATAGTTAGATGCCCCCAGGCTCCCGGTCGCTCGAAACTGAATTATAAGATATTTATTGATGTCGAATTGCATAGCAGGGGAACCTACCGGGATTTTTCCCTGAGAATACCACAAGCCTGTTACAGAATCTTTGAGCATTAATACCTGACTGGAAAAATTAAGATTCTGCGATTGGGGATTATCAATAGTGTACACACAAATTATTATCGGAATATAAAGCGAATCGTATGATTCCATCCTGCATGAGATACTCACGCTGTCTCCGAGAGAGGGTTCTGTCGGTGCTATCGCCACATCAAACAGGGCAAAGGTGTCTTTGGAGAAATATTTCCACCCGAAAATTTCTGTCGAGTCATTCCACACGTAAGCACGGACAAGACCATGTGCTGTCTGCGAAGTTTCTTTAAGTTTAAAGGCATGATTGAAGGTGCCACCGGTTACCGGCACAATGATTTCTCCCCAGGGTACAGTATGCTCAGCGATTACACTCAGTTTAACATTACCTGATATGATTGGTGATGTATTACCGGTTACCAGCAGTGTGTCCGATCCTTTGAGATTTGTATTTGCCAGAGTCAGGTTAAGGGTATCAGGAGTCAACCGCCAGGGTAGTGCCGGATCGCCAAGCAGGTTATATTGGCGTGTTAACGGAAGTGCTTCTGATGCATTCATAACAAGCATAAGCATCTCTGTCATGCCCAGCAGTTCTCCGAGATTGTTATACGAATTGCTCATAGCGTTCTGTTGGAGGGTTCGCGCCATGCGGATATCAATATTCTTACGCGTATAGGCAGAAGCACCATAAAATGAGATGCAGCCGTTCTTGCTTTGCCGCAGGAATTCTTCACCAAGTGACGAATAGAGATTACTTTCAAAGAAACCGGTCAGGCAGGTAAAACTGAATATGATGGGTAACCGTCCACTTTCACTCCACTGGCTGTTGTGGAGTTTTGGCAGGTCGGAATAGGAGAAGAATTTACTGTCCGACCAGGTATTGCCGCCGCCATGCCCGGAAAAATGGATAGCATATGCTCCGGCATTAATGAAACCGGCCAATTTATCGGATGCACCGGTCCCGCTGGTATAAAAAGGTGACTCAGGATCAGCGTCCATACGGAATATATGCATTTTGGGGCCGACGATATCAGAGACGACCTCATTGTTGAATTCCGTGAATTCAGGCTCATAGCCTCCAATAAGAATAAGGTTATCCCGCCAGTACCCATGCTCCGGATTTTTCAGGTAATTTACCGTTTTAGTGACGCACGTTTTCATCTCTTCATTATTCTGGGCGGGAAAACGTCCTACATACAAATCAGGGAAATTATCATTCCCATAAACAGTGGCAAAATAGTCATCATTTGCTGAAGGTCCCCAATTGGGAACACGGGTCAAATGCGTTGGAACAATATTGACACTTTTATAAGGATCATTTTTATCCATATCATTGCTGGCATCGCCGGCCAGCAGCAGGTATTTAGGAGGATCTGTTATGTGTTTACTATAAACATATTTCAGCATCGAGCGGATACTTTCCGGATTATGCAGGCCGTATGAGAATCGGTTGTAGATATCCTGCAGGTCGATAGTAACCACTTGTAAACCCGATTCGGTATGGACATCGATGAGTGGCTGCAATGACTGAATAAAACTGTTAGGAGTTATGATGATATAATCAACGCCGGCAGGGAAGTCCCAGTTGTCGTGAATGGTGTCAAGTGTCATATTTTGCGGTTTTTGACGAAAGGCAACAGCCTGGGCATAGTATCGTGTTGTGCTGGTGATACTGTCCTGGAAGGAGAGTGAATATTTTCCTGTGACCTTGTATATTTTAAAGTCCTTAAATTTGCGATATTTTGAAATATCCCATAATTCGAGATCACTTGCAGAGAAATTAGTTAGATCGAATTGTACCCATCTGTTAATATCTTTTACATTATTTTTAAAGGTAATCTTGTTCTCAAACGAATTAAACCCGCGTGTATAGGTAATATCCAGCCAATTAAAGGCGCCGCGGTCCGGAATAGTATCAATTTGTTTTCGAATCATGGTAATTGTATTGCTGCCATGTGTCAGTAACTCAGAGGGGATGTTATGTACTACCAGTTCATAATCTTCCTGGCCGTCCCAAATTGCGTTTGCATTAATCGCTTTATTGTTTATCGAAATAGAGTATTGGTGGTCGTTTAGAATATTATTAATACTTGTAAGGCCGGTAAGAGCTAATGTAAGACTGAAGGTAGTATTATTAACAGGGGATAGGAGATTGAATTTAAAGGAGGATAGTTTATCAAAACCAATAGCACCCCAATACCAGTTATCTACATCATCCTCCGTCAACGGCGCATCTCCTGTTTCTTCAATATTAAATACGTCACCCTGCCAGAGTATGCCAATGTCAATTTCGCAATGAAGGGTGTCCGTGAATTCTTTTGCCTTAAGGATAAGATCAGGATTGTAATCGTAGGGATCAATCATTAACACTCCTGAAGCCTCTGCAACCCGGACGCCGGCAGAAGTGCCTCCCCAGGTCAGCCAGTAAATATTCGTGTATGAATACTGGGTAAAATGGTGTATATCCCCCTGTAAGATTTGTCCATAGAACAGTATGATATCATCTTTTTCAAGATACGTATGCTGTATGTTTGAAACATAAAGAGGTATTTCAGTATCTTTACAATAGAGACGGTATGATTTTAATAGCGCGCTTTCAATTGGTACACCACAACTTTTTAAATCGCTCCCGGTAATTTGATAGATACCATCCTCAGAGACTTCCATACGAACACCAACCGTGTATGGAATCTCCGGTTTGCTGACTGGTGCCCGTTTTAAAAATCCTTTTTTAACCGGCAGGTCAATAATGTGATATCCGGAAGGATTTGTAATGCGCCTGGAACCGGATTTGATAATGGGCTCGTTGAAAGTAAATGATAAAATTCCACCGGCAGGTGTGTCGGAGGAATGACTTGTTTCGTCTATGTGAATGGAGAGAGAAAACCACTGAAGGAACCGGTTACCCATCCAGCCGTTTGATAGAGGCGTTAAACAATTTCCGGCGCATGAAATACCATGAGTCGCAGAAAGATCGGCGGAGATGGAGACCGTAGGCTGAGAAGGTACCGCGAAAAAAAGTGTTGTTTCTGAGGAACCGTTTTTCAATTCATAGTCTTCCAGGGTAAATGAAACTTCTGCTGAGGTCGGCTGGAGAGACATAATAGTATAATGCGCGGCATAGGCATATATGCTGCAGCACAGAAAAAATAGAACGGTCCGTGTTAATGATTTATTTGACATAAAACTTTCTGGTTGTTATTGATGTTGGATCATTAGCCCCGGTGCCGCCATATATTGTTAATGAAACTCCCCACAAGTAAACACCCGACGTAAGCGGCACAAGAGATGCGGGAAGAGACTCGGTATAGTTTTTACCCTCACTGGGTATGTGTTGTTGCTTGGCGGTATCTGAAGTCCAGAGTAACGCAGTGCTTTTCCAGATTTGCGTAGATATATCACAAGGCCCGAGTTGTATCGATGGAACCAACCAGCGGAAAACAATATTTGATAACGTGTCTTCCAGGGTATCATTTTCATAGGGTTGTACAAGAGTTACCACCCGCGCAAGATCGATACCGAACACGGTGGAGGTGTCTCCGGCTCGCCCGAGACTGTCAACAGCGAAAATCCAGTAGAAGATGAGATGCTCACGGGTGCGGTTTTCAAGATTGAAAAAGTATACCGGATCATAGTTATCCCGTACTGTATTTGGTATGTTGGTAATAGGTATTGGAAAACTGTCCACATCAGTCTGGCGCACTATTTGAAAGGAATAAATCGAGATGGTATCTGTCGTATCCGGAACCCATTCCACATGAATCATTTCCTGTATTTCCTCATCGTATTCTCCCGGAATGACTTCCGCTGAAGTAAATTGCGGCGCAGACAGACGTGCAGGTAAGGGCGGGTCTATTGTCAAGCAGGTTGACGAAAGTAGCAGTGGCACGAGTATCGCAATACCGAGTACTATTATAAATGATCGCATTCCTGTTGCCTTTGAAAGGTTTCCAGAATATTGCAGGCTGCGAGTTTGTCTACAAGTTGTTTGTCCCGCCGTTTCTTCTTTTTACGAAATTGCAATTGCCGTTGCGCTTGTATGGATGAATAGCTTTCGTCGACAAAGTGTATCGGTATTTTTTTAAGCAACGATTTGTTCACACGTTCAGCGAATAAACGTATTTCATGCGACATGACCGTTTCTTCATCATGAGGACCCAGCGGGACACCAAAAACCAGTGCTTCGGGAGATTCCCGGTTAATTATTTCGGTAAGGGCTGAGATAGGATCGGGATTTTTTTTCTGGTCGATGGTTGGACAGCCACGTATACAGATACCGGTTTCATCGGTTGTTGCGATTCCAATTCTACGCCTGCCGTAATCTATTCCCAGAAGTTTCATCGGCTTCCTTTGTCCATTCCATGAGTATCCCGACAATAGGGATTGAGCAGTTGGGTGATTTCGGTTTTTTGTCAAGTACAAAGTAAAATTGACCACTAAGGAAGTTAAGAATGTCAAAAACTGCTTTCTTGCCGGTCTGCAGACGTGTTGCTGCGTATATAATTATACCATCATTGAAATAGACAATGCCAATTGGTTTTTTATCAACTTCAATTAAAAGACATCCGGTCTTTCTTCCGATTTCGACAAATTGCAGTACATCCATTAAATTACTTTCAGTAATGTCTCCCTGCAATGCTGTTGATTCAATACTTTTTCGTATTGTATGTTTTTTCTCACCAGTGATAATTATTGGGGTAATAACATTAAATAGGTCCCGGTCACTAAAAGAAATGCCAAGATAATGTACATTTGGAATCACACGGCTAGGCTCGACAGTGGCCGGGTCAGGGACATTATAAAAAAGTACAAACATATTATTTGTAAATGATTTTGAGGCCAGGATCTGTTCCATGACTGCCTGTGTGTTTCCGCCAAGCTGCCAGTCAACAGCAATGGCATCAGGGAGATAATGGTAGATGAGTTTCATCGTTGTATTGCTGTCATTGGAAATCTTTGTTTCAAATCCAATCTCGGTAAAACATTTTTCAAGCGGTGTGATATTATTTGTGAGGACACGTTGCACCTGAGTATCAACCTGTGAAACAATAACAATCTTTTTCTTTACCGTTTCGGTGGTAGAAAACCACTCGGCCTTCATCTTGTTGGAACGGGACGATAACAGATAGATGAGTGCAATAATAATTACGATACCAATAATTATTCCGGCGATCGTAAGGAATTCCCGTAGAACAAATGAGGAGGATGTAGCATCAACAATGTCAATATATTGGCGCTCTATCCAGCCTTCACGATCGTCATACATAATCGTACACCAGGAATCACCGGCTTTGAGGAGCGGGTAATGCGCTCCGCGTTTCGCCATGCCCAGGATCGGTGATTTTGGGTTGAGTTCTTCCAGTACCCGTGCAGGACCTCTGGTAATCAGGACATACTTTTTATGCGGTGCAGATGAGGAAGATCTTTTACGGGAGTTATTCTTCGGTGTATCTGCAGGACTTTCTTCATCCTCATTCTGAGTAATGGAGAGTAAGCCGAGTATAAAAGAACGCATCCTGTCAAGGGAGTATCCTGCCTGCACAGCGGATGAGGCAGCAGAGGTATAATTATAGGTAACAATCCTATAATTAGTAGTCCCACATTTACAAACTTCAGCTGCTTGTGAAACGGATTGGGCAGAGGATAGTTGAGAAAACGAATGAAGTGAATGCTCCTCACTCCATACGAAAAACGCTCCTACTCCAATAAAAAATGTAAGTAGAAAACAGGTAACCCTGCCGGGCATCACAGGCTATAACTCCGCGGTTTTCTGCTTGTAGATCAGGAATGATGCACCGGTAATGGTAGCTATCAGTAAAAGTAAGAAAAAGAGTAATGTACTTAATGGTATTGAAAAAACCGTGATCCCCGGATTGCTTACAACTATACCCGCACTTTTTTCAACCCACCCTACCTTGTTTTTTACTTTTACCTGATACCATGAAGTTCCTTCATATACCAGCTCAAAGTGGTCCTTTTTAGTGGCCTGGACCAGGATTTGGGATTTTGGATCAAGGTATTCATACACACTTGCGAAAGGCCTTTTAATCTCTACATACCGGGTTTCAGAAAAAGATGATAGTGTTAATACGAGGATGAAAAACGCCATACCGGATAACACAGTAAATACTTTCATGCGTACTCCTTTTAATATTTATGACAATGATGATTATTTGCGGTCGAAAAAGCTTAAAAATTTTTCCCCCATACTACTGTCAGAAAATGTCAGCTTAACCTTAAGATAGCAAATATTTGGACAATTTACAAGATTTATTGTAGAAAGTCGCATAATATCCTTTTCTGTTGTTAAAATTCCGTCAATTGTTGGGTTACATAATTTTTCAATTTCGGCAGTATTGAATGGATGGTGGTCTTCGTAACTAACTATATTACATGGTGTTACGCCATTTTCTCTAATGATGTCAATGAAACGATAAGGCCTGGCGATTCCACTGATAACCAGAGGCGATTTGAATGGTGAAATCTGTGAAGTTTGGCCGGTCTTTGTATTAACCCATTGATCGATAGTTTGATAGAGAATAAAAACGGATGCTTTCGGAAAACCATTTTCAATTTTTACTTTATTTCTTTCAAGAATTTCAAAGTCACTTTTCAGACCGATTAAACAGATGATGTCTGCACGGGTAAGTGATGAGATGGGTTCACGAAGATATCCTGCCGGTATAAGATAATCATTAAACGGATCCGGCGGCAGACAGACAATATTTATATCACGAAATATTTTTCTATGCTGAAAACCATCATCCAGAATAAATACAGCATTCTCACTGATACCGGAACTGATTTTTCTTGCATTAGAATACCTGTCAGCGCCAATACCCAGCCACGATTCAGGGAGATTTCTCTTAAGCATAGCAGGTTCATCACCTATCTCTTCCCAGCCTTTCTGTTCACCGGGACGAACAATAACCGGCTTGTTTGATTTTCTTCTATATCCTCTGCTGAGGAAAACGGTTTCATGACCTTTGGTAAGAAAGTATTTACCGAGAAGAAGGGATAAGGGTGTTTTTCCGGTGCCGCCGGCATGGATACAACCTATACTGACCGTGAAATATTTTATTTTTTTTACTGCACCAGGGAAAAAGGTATACCGGAGATTTCGAATGCTAATTATTACAAAAAAAAGATACGATGCCAGTCGGGGGATTATACTTTGACCAAGTGGTTTTAATTTCATAAGAATAAAATACTTTATTTGCCTGATGATACTGAATTCTGTGCTGTAATTACTCTTGGCCTGTTTGCAAGATCATTGTTAATCGCAATAGTATGCCATCCTGCTTCTTCAAATATCTTTATAACACTTGCGTGTTGCGTGGCGCCTATTTCACAATAGAGACAGGATTTATTTTTTATATAATACTTGCCCTGATTTGCCAGATAGCGGTAAAAATCCAACCCATCTTTCCCCCCATACAATCCGACAACGGGTTCGTACTCTTTTACGCTAAAATCAAGGTTGTCCATTTCATGCTGAGATATATAAGGAGGATTGCCGACAATAAAATTAACCTGCGTATCTGATTTTATTGCGGATAACTTATCACAACCTAATAACTGAACACGATCAGAGCAGTTCTTTTTCGCTATTTTCAGTGCCGGTATCGAGATATCAATTGCAATTGCCTGCCAATTCGGCCGGTTATCTGTTAATACTTCTGCAATGATACCGGAACCGGTACCGATATCAATAAACGTTTTTGATTCCGGGAGTTCTTTCTTCAAGATAGTTTCTATAATGATTTCAGTGTCAGGTCTCGGAATCAGAACATCCGGGGTGACAATAAAATTTTTCGAATAAAAGAATGCATTCCCGAGTACATAGGGGAGTGGTATGCCGGTTACACGTTTATTCGTTAAGGCTTTGATCTCTTCTATTTGTAAATCATCAATGGGCAGGGAGAAATTCGTATACAAGTCACTTCGTGACAGGCGCAGGACCTGTTCACATATCTGTTCCGTATCTCTTTCAGCAAGTTCTTGTGAAACAGGAGAGAGTTGTTTTCGAATCTTATGAAAAAGGGTACCAAGCAGTACAGGCATATTATGCCTCGTTCTTAACCCGTTCGTTAATATCCGCCATGGCAAGCGCGTCAGTGATTTCCTGTATATCCCCGTTCATAATACCTTCAAGTTTATACAAAGTAAGATTTATTCTATGATCAGTCACCCGTCCCTGGGGATAGTTGTAGGTACGGATCTTTGCACTTCGATCGCCGGTACTCACCATACTTTTTCGCGAAGCAGACTCTTTGGCTTCAATTTCCTCACGCTTCTTCTCAAGAAGCCTTGATTTCAGAACTTTCATTGCTTTCGATTTATTTTTATGCTGAGATTTTTCATCCTGGCAGGTAACGGTAAGCCCGGTCGGTATATGCACAATTCTAACGGCAGAATCGGTTGTATTCACTGATTGACCTCCTGGGCCGCTCGAGCGGTACACGTCAATGCGTAAGTCATTCTGATCTATTTCAATCTCAATATCCTCCGCTTCCGGGAAAACAGCCACTGAGGCCGCTGATGTATGGATCCTGCCCTGGGACTCAGTTTCCGGTACACGCTGCACGCGGTGAACACCCGATTCATATTTGAGTGTTCCATAGACATTGTCACCGTTGATCATAAAAATAATTTCTTTCAGGGCACCCATATCTCCGGGACTGGTGCTCAACACTTCAATAGACCACCCTTTTCTCTCGATATACGACGTATACATCCGATAGAGGTCCGCAGCGAATATCCCGGCTTCAATACCACCGGTTCCCGCACGGATTTCAACCATGGCGTTTTTCGTATCAGCAGGATCGCGTGGTACAAGAATAACCTTAACCTGCTCTTCGAGCAGAGGAAGCTGCTCATCAAGCTCATGCACCTCTTCCTGAGCCAGCTCAATAAGCTCTTGATCGGATTCTGTTTTCAGGAGTGATTTCGCCTCTTCAAGCTTCCTGGTTGCATCAAGATATTCTCTCAGGGCAGGCAGTATTTTTCCCAGATGATTATATTCACGTCCCAGTGTTTTCATCTTACTGAGGTCTCTCGCAACTTCGGGAGTAGCGAGCATTTCCTCAAGCTCTTTGTGGCGGGCGATTATTTTTTGAATTCTATCGTTCATACTATTCTCGATTTTTTTAGTGCCCCTAAATCCCCATCTGGGGAGGCAAAGCGTGAGTTTGCGCTCTGTCTTAAGGAGTGCAGATGTCAATTATTAATAGATATTAAATAGTGCTTGTCCGGAACCTACCAATTTGCTGTCATTCCGGTATGTTTCTAGGCCGGAATCCAGTTTTTTTGATGCTTTAAGGTATGGATTCCCGCTTAAGAACATGCGGGAATGACGTTTCCGCTCACACAATAAATTCCTAATACATAAAACAAAGAGGGACGGAAAAGAACAACCATCTTTTCGCGTCCCTCTATGATGATGTGTATATATCTAAGATTCTTTTTTCTGTTTACCGTAGCGCTTCAAGAAACGGTCAACTCGACCTGCGGTATCAACAAGCTTCTGCTTGCCGGTATAGAACGGATGGCACTCGTTGCATATTTCAATGTGTGCGTCACCGATTGTGGATTGTGTCTTGATCACATTGCCGCATGAACAGGTGAATGTTGCTTCCGTATACTTTGGATGAATTTTGTCTCTCACAATAACTCCTAAAACTACTGAAATATTCTTATTTTAAGGCATTCAAATATAGAATAAGACGGTTTTTAAGTCAATACCAGTGATAAAAATTTCATGTGACGGCGCTGTTTTTAGTTTACTTTTTTAACCATACTCTTTATGTCTAGATAAAATCGTCGCTTATTATGCTTTACTATCTTGGTAATTAATAATATATTAAAAATGTTTCCAATGTAATTTATAGAAATGTTTTCCAGAATACTTTTTCATTATACAACCTATAATTAAAGAAATTATGGTACCATACTACATACTTTCCGGCATAACATTATTCGGTTTATTTATTCTTTTCCTTGTATTGAGTAAAACACTCAATGGCATAATTAATCAGATTTTAAAGATTGAATATATGCTGCAGAAAGAGTGTGAGTTCAAGAAGGAGGAGAAAGAGATCAGGCGTATGATTGCTGAGAATATTAAAGAAAGCGGTGATACGGAGGAAGAGGAAGAAGAGTAAGAATAAATTTTTTTTGTAAGAATTGGGGACGGTGGCAAATTATATATTTAATGTATGTCACGCGTTGAATATGCGCTATGCTCAATGGGTATTCCGACATAGATGTCGTTTTTATCCGTAGAAATGTGGTAAACCTTTGGGAAAACGTATATTATACCGATATACTCTAAAATCAGAAATCCTGATCTCCGGGATTTTGTTATGATACCTGGGTTATGCATGTACACTCTTTATGGAGTATTGGAGTACTGGAGTGTTTGGTTTTATAGTTTTTTATCCATCACTCCATCATTCCAACCTGATATCATATTAAAATCCTGCCTGCTCTTAATAAGGAATTTATTTTTAGTATAGAGGCCAGGTTCTCTGAAAATAAACTTATCATTTGTTAAATAACCATGTCCGAAAAAATTGGCCAGATATTATTACGGGATAAATTGATTGATGAGGTGAATCTTGAGGCGGCTCTGGCTGAGTGCCGTGACAAAGAGATTCGTCTTGGTGAATTTCTTGTTGCCCGGAAGGGTTTTTCTGAGGAGCGGCTCTATTTTGCCTTGTCTGAACAGTTCGGCCTGTCATTAGTGCATAACCTTGAAGAGAGCATTGATTATGAACTCATGCGGGAGTTGCCCATCGAGTTGTTTAAGCGTGGCAGATGCTTTCCTTTAGGCAGTGATGATACGATAGTAAGGATAGTAGTTGGTGACCCGCTTGACCTTGAAATTATAATGGAAGCGGAAATAGCATCCGGTTTAATGGTGGAAACCTCATTGGCGTTACCGTCTGAGATGGCACGGATGTGCGAGGAATTTTTCAAGGATGAATCCTTTTTTAAAGAGACGGCCGGGAAGATCTCACGTGATTATGAAAAACAACTGCATGGGATAGATGAAGCCAACCTTTCCCTGGAAGAGATAAAGAAGAATACGGAATCAGAGCCGGTTGTTAAAATGGTATCGCTTATCTTCGATGAGGCGATTAATCAGCGTGCATCAGATATTCATGTTGAACCATCAGAGCATAATGCGCTGGTGAGATTCAGAGTTGACGGTATGCTTAAACAGCATATGGAATTAACACGGTGGATGTATGTACCGCTCACCTCACGCATAAAAATTCTTGCAGAACTTGACATAGCAGAGAAACGGGTGCCGCAGGACGGACGTATCCGGTATACACACAGAAATAAAGCATATGATTTCCGTGTATCGACTCTTCCCACACACCACGGGGAAAAAACAGTCATCCGTGTTTTAAAGCATGATCTAACACTTCTGGAAGTAGAGAATATTGGTATTGAGGAACAGGAGTTGAAGCACCTTTTAGAAGTAATAGAAAAACCGCAGGGGATGATTTTTGTAACGGGACCAACGGGCAGTGGGAAATCATCCACACTTTTTGCCTGTTTGAACCGTATTCGCGGGAAAGAGATTAATATCACCACGATTGAAAATCCGATTGAGTACAAGCTGGAAGGGGTTAACCAGGTTCAGATTAACGATAAAGCCGGCGTTACCTTTGCGACAACGCTCCGTTCGATACTCAGGCAGGACCCGGATGTTATTCTCGTTGGTGAGATCCGTGACAGGGAAACCGCTGAGATTGCGATCCAGGCATCCCAGACCGGCCACCTGGTTTTTTCAACGCTGCATACCAATGATGCAGTATCTGCGGTAACACGTCTAAAGGATCTTGGTATTCAGGGTTTCCTTATTGCATCCTCACTTCTGGCGGTTATTGCACAACGTCTGGTGAGAGTACTGTGTCCATACTGCAAGGTTAAAAGGGATGTGCCGGATGAACTGAAATTACGATGGAAGAAGACTGTTGGTGATATCCAGTTTACCGAGGCATATTTCCCTGTCGGTTGTGAAACGTGCGGTAACAGTGGATTCCTGGGCAGGAAAGGTATCTTTGAAATGATTCCGGTTACCGACGAGGTGCGCGGTATGATCACTGAGAATGCATCAGAGACGCAGGTGAAGAATTTTCTGCGCAAGCATGGTATGCGGTCAATGGCTCAGAGTGGTGTTGAGAAAATAGTGCAGGGTATCACGACTCCGGAAGAGGTGCTCAGGGTTGTACTGGTTGATGAAGTTGTTGAGTAGTGACCCCCTGGGGTATAGGCGTTACGTTAAACGCTTGAGAAGAGGTTAGAGGTATGTCATGCTGAGCGGAGTTGAAGCATAATTCCATACTTCCACGGTAATATGGTAGATGCTTCGACTCCGCTCAGCATGACAATTATAGCTTTTTTGTTGATAAGTGCTTAATTTAACGCGCATGCCTTGTGGAATAGGGTGAGAAGTTAAATTTGTTTACTATACAGATGGAGAAAATGATGGTTCGTAAAAAGATGCTTATTGCTTTATTGTTCTGTTTCATAGGTTCCTCGACGCTGCCGGTTACTGCGCAGCTGGACCCAAAATCCGAGCGTGAACAGACAATGTCGCTTGATGTCAAGGAGACGGATATTCGTGATGTCATTCGAATGATATCCAAGGGATATGGATTGAATATCATTCTCGATAAAGAAGTTACCGGGACTATAACGTTGCATTTAACCGATGCACCCATTATGGAAGGGCTGAGTACCCTTGCTGAATCAAACGGCTGGGAGCTTACGAAAGAGGGGAGTGTCTATCGTATCCGTAAACCGGTGGCCAAGAAAAAATCATTAATACGTTATAGCAGAGGAACCCTTACCGTTGATGTGCAGAATGTCAATGTTCTTGACTTCCTTAAAGAAATAAGCTCAAAAGCCGCTGTAAGTATCGTACCTGACAGTAAAATTTACGGGAAGGTTTCCGGGAAACTGTACCATGTACCGCTCGATGACGGCATAAAAGCAATCCTCGAAGGAAACGGATTTAAAGTGCGCAAGCGAAGGAATATATACCAGATAACTCAGGAGGAGCGAGGGACAAGTACTACAACGGGACGGGTGCCATCCCGCAGACCGTCGCGGACAGGTAAAGGTTCTTTTCATATCGAATGTTCGAACGGATATATTACTCTTGATGTCCATAATGGCAACCTTGAAGATGTTATTAACGCCATTTCGGAGCAGTGTGAGTCTGAAATTATTATTTATGGTAATCTTTCCGGTAAGGTTAATGCCAAACTTAATGATATTCCACTAACCGAAGCATTTGCTCTGTTACTTGGAGGTACGAAATTTACTTTTGTGCAGCGTGAAAATGTCATACTCATTGGAGATCGCAATACTGCTACGCCTTCAGGCAAGACACTTTCAAAATCGGAGATGATACATCTTAATCATATTAAAGCTGATGAAGTCCCAAAAATTTTACCCAGAAATATCCCGGCGAATAGTATTAAAGTAGTAAAAGAGCAGAATGCTCTGCTCGTATCCGGAACATCTGAAGATATTGTTAAAATAAGGGAGTTTCTTGAAACGATAGATGTTGTCACACCACAGATTGTTATCGACGTGATTGTCGTTGAATATACCAGGGACTCTGATAAGGATTTCGGATTTGAGGCTACTGCGAATAAAAAGGGTGGAGGTGGAGAGTATGAAACGGGGAGTAATTACTGGAGTTTTCCGAAATTGCAGATAAATAGAAAAGGGACTGCAGCCAAACATTTACTGGGGCAGGTTTTTGGTAATAAAAGTTTTGTTACCAGCCTGCCCGACAATTTTCATATGACCCTTCGTTTACTTGAAACACAGAAAAAAGCAAAAGTACTGGCACAACCTTCAATAACGGTACTCAATGGTAATAAAGCAAAGATCGAAGTTGGTCAAACGCAGTATTTCAAAATAGAGGGAGGTACAGAAAATAATCCGACGACCAATTTCCGCCCTATTAATTTTGGCATATCACTAAATATTACACCATGGATATCAAAGAGCGGCCAGATTACAGCTGAGATAAATCCGGAGATATCAAATTCAATGGGATTCAATGAAGACGGGTATCCCAATCTCTTCCGCCGTTCAGTGAGCACAACAGTACGGATTGACGATGGAAAAACATTAGTATTAGGTGGATTATTGAGGTCGGATGAGCAGGTGGCACATAAAAAAGTGCCTATCCTTGGTGATATTCCTATTCTGGGATATCTGTTCAAATCCACCAAGAAAGTGAAGATTCAGACTAACCTGGTTATCTATATTACCCCGCGCATTATTGATGAGGATAGTTATGTAGATCTGGAGAAAGAGTTGGATCAATTTGATATCAATGAACGAAGGGGTATTTTCAAACGAAAGATAATAAAGAAAGAAGAAAAAAGCGAGGCGAAATCAGGAACTGTTAAAGCGGAAGATGGCGAGCTGGTAAGTGAAGAAGGAGATGAAGCCGGCGTGGAACAGGCAGTACAGGATGCCGGCCAAAAGAAATTACAGCGCACAAAGAATTCCGCTTCTACGATCGAAGATCCAAACGAAAAATCGAGGAGAAGGCGGTCTGAGAAAAAGGGACGATCACGGAAACCGCGTATTAAACAAACTGATACTACAGAAGACGAGGAATCTCAACAAGAATTCCAAGGTCAGAGTTTACCGGAAGATGAAGCTGATGAAGAGCAAATGGAAGGGCCGGTTGACCCAACAATGGACGAAGAGTAATTCACTATGGAACAGTGCTACGGAATTGTATATACTGATGAAGGCAGGTATGTCATGGCGGTCATGCGTCCCGGGCGGAATAATACCTGGACCTGTGTGGGGACCAGTCAGTGGCAGAGCAATAATATATTCCGTCGTATTCTTCTTTTCCACCATGGAATTTATTTCGGTATCGCCTCGTGGTGGCGGCCGCAGGAACATGATGTTCCCGGTGATACCATGGTTGCCGCCGGTTATGATAGCCCTTCACTCCCTTCCTCCGGATATAACCGCTTCGAACCTGTCGCTCATACTGCAGATATAACGATTCATGAGGAGGAACTCCAGGCAAATCTGCTTGCGGTTGTTCCTGAGGATATAGTCCTTGCAACGCTGCCGCTGTATCTCGGTGAAGATAGCGGTGATTCATTTGTTACGATTTATGGTAACGAAGAATATTACATCATTGGTGTGACTGTTCAGAGAAGTTTAACCGCAGTGTTTCATATGGTACCCGGATCACCTGAAAAATTAGCGGGATATATTGCGAGAGTTCAGCGATATTGGGACATACGATGTAAATCAACTCCTTTTCCCGATACAATTGTTACTGTCGGTGAGACCGAATATACACCTGATTCTGCTTTTGAAAAACCACCGTTACGTGTTGCGGAAGCGGAGAATGAAATTGCCCGTCTGAGAGCTATGGGAACTGCACTGGCTCAGAATGAGGAAACGGTGCCGCTGTTCTCCGGCCAGACCCCGGAAGCATCATTCCGGAAAGCACGTTCCTGGTTGTATGGTATCTCTGCAGGGCTTGTTGTTACAGGATTGATTGCAGCAGCACTTTACTCCGGTTTGAATTTCTGGTTTCATAAAAAGAAATTGGCTTACGAGAAAGAGTATCAACATATAATAGGGTACAACAAAGAGATTAAGAAACTCACTGATAGAAACAATGAAATAGCGGAAACAATACTTCGGTTGGAGAATACCTTTTCCAGGCGAACCCTTTGGGGAAAGTTTCTGCATGGGATCGGTAAAAACAGACCTGAAGATCTCTATTTTGAACGGTTTGGTTCAGAACCGATAAAAGGCAATTCACAGGCAATCAAAATTGCCATAATGGGATGGACACCAAAGGAGCTGAGTGTGACTACCTTTATTGCCACACTGCAGAAGATGCCCTATGTAACACAGATAACCCTGTCTTCTATGGAACGTAATAAAAAGAAGCGTTCAATTTATGGATTTAAGATTATATGTACACTACTGTTAAACGAGCAATAGAGAAAGAATTAGTACCGTTCACTGCACTGGCACTGGCTGTATGTGTACTCACGGTTCTGGTGCGCTATGCAATTGTACCGGGCTGGCAGCGAAATGCTTCCATGCGAAAGGAAGTGATGAAATATAAGACGCTTGTCAGCCGTGATACCGAGTATGATGAGTTGAAAAATGCTATACGGGGAAAGCTGAAATCTCTTGAGGAAAAACATACTGAACTTACCCAGGGACTCGCTGACCCGCAGGATCTTTCCGGCCTTCTTCAGATGATTTTTGATAAGGCCTGGGATGCGGATATCCGTTTTGATAAAACCATTCCGCAGCCGGAAGTCCGCGGAACCGATTATATACACTACCCCGTTCTTCTTGAAATGACAACATCATACAATTCATTAGGCAAGTTTGTCACCTCACTGGAACGTATACCCCAGATTGTTCGGGTAGAGCGGGTAGCTATCACGGTATTGAATGATGAGTCTATTTATGCCAGGGTACTTATTACCTGTTTTTTAAGTTTGCAATAATAAGGCGGCCGGATGAAACAGAAACCAGCTATACAGTACAGCTTAATGGGTATTACACTCATACTTCTTATAGTGTGTTGCGTTAATAGTGTGCAGATAATTACAGCACTTACTTCAAGGAATGATAAAAATACGGAACAGGGACAGGAGATAAAACTTAAAGGATTTGAATTGGTTGATAAAGCATTGCAGGCAAAAACAAAAGCCTATACGTTTACCTTTAAGGGGTCATTTGATTCACCGTTCCGGAAAATCAGCGGTGTTACCCGTAGAAAAGGCGGCGGCGGAAAACCAAAACCGGTGTATAAAAAGCTGTTTCTTAAGGGAACGTTAATAAAAGATAATGCACTTGCAATTATAGAAGATGAAGATGGCAAGACATTTATATGTAAAGCAGGGGATCGTGTCCATAACCGGTTGGTTGCGAGGATAAAACCGGATATGGTAACCATCCGTGATAATGGCGGGACAACTGTCCTGAAAGTTAAAGAAAGATAATGATTAACAACCTGTTCGGTATCCGATTACTCCGATAGCGTTTATGTTTCATAAATTACCCACTATAATCAGCACACAAAAAGGATCCGCGCTTTATATTGTACTTGTTTTTTCAATTGTTACCCTCGCAACCGCTTCGATTTATGTTGTTCACCAGATGAATTTTGCTACACAATCCCGAAAAGATCCTGCAAAGTTACAGGCGCTGCTGAATGCCCGGTCAGGGATCTGGTATGGCCTTGCATTACTTGACAGGGAAGTTGATCTGAAGAAATCCCGCATCGACAGTACCGATACGACAATGACCGCTGCATTATTCGGTGAAGACATGTTTAAAAGTGTTCATGAATTAAATGATGAATCTCAGGAAGCGGAAGTGCAGGAAGTGTCACTGGTTTTATCCAACACGCCGGTTTCGGTGAGCTTGATGGATGATATAATTACCTTCACCTACTATTTACAGCCTTCAAGTTACTTCCGTATTCTTGAGTCCACGGGAACGTATCGTGATTTCGAAAAGAAAGTGGTGGCTACCATTGCATCCAATCCGTTTGCCTCACCGGATACGGTCCTGTTCCTTCATACACCGGGTAAACCGGATGGATTCGGGAGTGTTGACGGCAGAATTTCTTTTCTTGCTCAGAGTATCGACAGTTCAGACAGCCTTGAACGAAAACGATTCTATGTTGACAGGGAGGAGATGCGCAGGATTGTTGATGAGTTCCGGGGGTCGCTTATAGCAATAGGGGACTCTGCGATACCGGATGCCCCGTTAACGGTACTGTATAACGATGATTTTGCAGAGATCCCGGATACCGTATATGGCCCGCTTTTTATTGACGGCTCAAGCCGTGATTTGCGTTGGAAAACGAAACGGACGATTTGTATTCTGGAAGAACTGCAATTGACCGGGGATATTGTTATTGAGGATGTTACCTTTGTCGTCAAGGGAGATATAAAGATCCTTGATAATACGGTACTGAATTCGGTTGAACTCTTTACTGCATCACGAATTTTCTTTGCCGGTGAATCACGGTTTCGTGGTAATGTAATGGCTTGTGGTGATGTGGAAATCTATGAACAGGCCACAATATCAGGCAAGAGCATTATTATAACAGCAGGATTATCTAAAAAATCAAAGAGTACTCTGGGAAAAAAGACCAAAGAGCCAAGTGTACATACTACCGTGAATACTGCAAAGACACCAAACCTTGAAAAGCAAAAGCAAAAGGAAGGAGAAAAGAAGAAAAAGAAAGTGTATTCGCTTTATGTCAGGGATCAGGCGGTTGTAGATGGTGTACTTATTAACCTGTCAAAAACATTCGGTATCTCTACAGATGTCGAGACAATTATCAGCGGTGTGCTGTGGGCTACGGGAAGAGTGTGTCACCGTGGCAGGATGAAGGGTGTTATAAAAGCAAAAGTACTCGTTGATGAAGGGAATCCTGACACTACTGCGGGAAATGTTCTGACAGGAACAATTAAGGAATTGGAATCTATCAGTTCCTATTATCTGCCCTACTTTATTGGTGAGCCAAAACTTATTGAATGGAAAGAGATGTAATGCCAATGGCTTTGAAAAAGAAACAAATATGCACGGGAAAAATGAACGGTGTCACTGTGCTTGAAGTGCTGCTTGCTATTGTTATTCTGAGTATTGTGTCGGTTGTTGTATGGCGTTTTGTTGCAGCGGGTGACAGATTGTTCGGGCGGAATATGCTTATTGAGAACGCTGCCCAGGTGGCTCGTAATGCGGCTGAGGTCCTTAAAGCGCAGGCTCCCGGAATTGAGATGATTGAGGAGAATGAATATGAGACTTCTATGGGCGGAAGATTGTTTTTTGTAAAGAGGAAAGTGCTTGAAGCAGGAGCGATAGATACACTTATCAGCGAGTATCCGGTAAAAGCGATCACCTTAGAGGTCTATGAAAGCTATGATGAAGATTACAATTTACCTTCAAAGCCCTTAATCAGTTTTAAGTATATTCAGGGGTATAATGTAAAATAGATTTACCATATCCTCCGAAAGTCAGTTGTTTGAAAAATTGTAGCCGTTCACGGCTTGAAATTGGAAATTAGAAATTGGAAATTGGAAATTGGAAATTGGAAATTGGAAATT
>CBDVBE010000050.1:0-22650 GCA_965372145.1 uncultured bacterium
CTATCTTACTGATTTCTTATTTTGTTCTCCAATTACTATTTTTTGGGTAATATTTTCAGCTTCTTTATTTAAATCAAACTGCCTTTTTTCAAAATCACTCTTATTTTTTAAAATTAAATTCCATTGTACCTCTGTACACATTTTTTAAATCCCTTTATTTAGAAAATCCGTACAACGTAGCGATATACGACTGATTCAGATTTGCCTGAGAAATCATTGCTAATGAGGCTTGTGTACGGATCTGATATGCTGTCAGATTTGCCTGCTCCTCAGCATCGTCAATGTCGGTAATTACTGATTTCGCCGCCCGCTTACTCTGGACAATAGTATCTGTTAAAGTAAGCTGCCGGTTAATAGTATTACTGAAATGCTCAGCCTGTGAAAGATAGGTCCTTGCTGCTGTTATCTCAGTTCCGATATCAGGATTACCGGTAACATCAAATGCCGCAATTGCTGTACTGTCCGGTTCTGCTGCCGCTGTAAAGGTAACCGCTAAAGTCCCGCTTCCATCCGGATCTAAATTAACATTTGTAATATTAGCGGCATTTACAATCTGAGTACCATCAACAAATGTTTCATCAATAGCATCAACAACGCTGTCGCGTAACGCCTTAAAATCCGCTTCATACCCTGCGAGAACATCCGCATCGTTGGCACCGGCCTGCTCGGCATCATACATGTCTTCAAGTTCCTGCATTTCAATGAGATCATCATAAATAGACTGACCGATACTCACTGCCGTATCGGTGTACACCTTCGTGGCCAGCAGATTCTCTTTCACGAGTTCATACCCGGCAATATCCTGCTGGTAATTCTGCGCACGGATATATCCGGCAAAATCATCGCTCGGCGAATTGACCTTCTTCCCGGAAGCAATCCTGCTGAGCACACCGGAAAGGAGGGTATTATTGGCCTGATATATCGTTGCCAGTTTATATGACACATTATTAATTCCACCTATCATACTTACCTCCTCTGTAGAATTAGTACGTCCTTGTTATAGCTTGATAAAGTAATAATCATCTATATGTTATTACATTGTTATAACATATTTTCTATAATCCTTCCTCTGCTGATTAGCCTCTAAACAGACACCGCAATCAGTACAAGAAAGAAACCAGACTATTTATGTGTAGTTTTAGTTATGGAGAAAAATTGATGGAAGAAAGCATGATTCACCTCCCTTGTGAAAGATTAACATCCATGTCCGCCACGACGAGACTTCCCCATCTCATCGTGGGACGCTCACTACTGTTTCTTTTAGTAAATAGGAAAAATTATTATAATGAGGATAATAAGAAACACCTCCCTTGTGTAAATATGACTTCCCTATCTTTTTTCCTTACACAGCAAAGCTTCCCCTCTTCACCATGCAGGTGTTCATTTCATCATTTATGCATTGTCTCCTTTATAGTTTATCGGTAGATTTTCTAAAATCTTTAATTTTTTTTATCCTTTTTTTTATTCCTTCCGTTTTTACAGTGATAGTATCTCTTTCATAATCTTAATCATAATCTTAATCTTAATCATAATCTTAATCGTAATCATAATCATAATCGTAATCTTAATCATAATCAAGCTATTAACCAAGAAAGGCCAAATGATTAGGATTAGGAGTAAGAGTATGAGTAAGATTAAGAGTAAGACTTGCTATCGTAATACGTTTTTCAGAAGGTTTTCCATTGGATACAGCGACTTGAATTCTTCATACATCTGCTGCCGCAACAGATCAATCTTTTCCGGTTGTTTAAGAAACTGCAAAGAGGTATCAATAAGTTCATTATACGGGATAAGCGGCATAGAAACGCCTTTGTAGGGATACACAGAAGATTCTTCTGAGATAATAAAACAGCGGTTATTTAAAAGGTATGAAATCCTTACTGCCTCAAATATATTTGCTGAATAAAAGTGGATATTTAAAATACTTTTTGAACGGGCTATAAAAGCATCACGGTCTTTTCCGTATACACCAAACAGGGCTTTGACAGAGAGACCTTTTTTATGAAGTGATTCAAGGACCGTATTTCTCCGTTCATTCCTGCTCCCGAAAAACAGAAGATCAATATCACGTTCTTCACTCATCTGAATCTGCTCAAGCGCAGGATGATACCCAAGGGGAAGATACTCTGCGTCAATACCATGCGGTTTAAGAAACTCGATATTTTCAAGCGAATAATCCCATACGGCATGCGCATTCTTAAAAAGACGCAATTTTGAATCGGTATACCATCCTTCAGTATCGCTCAACTGCTCAAGCTGATAAACAATAAACCGGGCAGCCGGCGAAAAGGAATCAGGATCAAGCAGATTTGCACCGATGATAATATTTATCCTGTCACCGGCAAGATCGTTCAGCGCAATATCACAGGATATCCCGAGGGAGAGAAAGGTATGCTCCAGAAGCATGCCGACTTCAGTAAAACAGGCTGCGTGGGGATTCCCTTTCGGCACGATGATACATACTCTGTACTTCTCATGTAAATCCATCAACATCCTTTGTAACCGTTCACAAGCTCAGGGTTCAAGGTTCGAGGTTCAGGGTTGAAATCTAAAATTGTATGATTGCGGATTGTGGAATACGGATTGGGGATTGAAAAAATCCAAAATCCAAAATCCAAAATCCAACTGCGCCGAATACCTATGAGGTTTGTTGTTTCCCTCGTGATAGTACGAGAAATGCTTCAATTATCATCCATACTTCAAGGACAACAATTATCA
Organism: uncultured bacterium; assembly: GCA_965372145.1. Taxonomy (GTDB): domain Bacteria; phylum Fibrobacterota; class Chitinivibrionia; order Chitinivibrionales; family JANQEN01; genus CBDVBE01. Next base: position 2,719 of record CBDVBE010000050.1, read on the forward strand.
AACCTATAATGAAAAGATGAATCGTCCCGCTCATTAGATAATTTTTTAACTGGATAATCATAGCCCAGGTTGTCATTACAACCATAAACAGAAATGGAATAAGAGTGTAAATAATCGGTTTACCTTTTTTAGATAAATAAACCGTTATTACGAGTAAAGCAAGTGCCGCCATTAGCTGATTTGAAGCACCGAACAATGGCCATAGTAACAAGCCTCCTTTACCCTGTCCATCCCATAAGGCAAGTATTCCGGCTGATAGTACTGCAAGCGCTGTTGCTGCATGTTTGTTAGTAAAAAAGTTAATATGTAAACTTGATGACAATTCAGAAATAACATACCGCTGCAAGCGGGTTGCCGTATCTAACGTAGTACCTGCAAAACTTGCCACAAAAACACCCATTATAGAAATACCGACGATATATGGTATTTTCAGAAACACCAGCATATTTGCCGAACCATTTACAAAGGCCGATACTTTACTTCCCAGTCCTTTTGCCGCTCCCCAGCTTGAATAGTGGCTTGTCCACGCTTCAACACCGGAAAGCTCTGAGTGGCCGGTAGCCAGACCAATACCTGCTGCGACCGCTATCAAGGCAAATGTGGCGAGCATTCCTTCCATTAACATACCGCCGTATCCTATGGTCTTTGCATGCATTTCATTACTCATCTGTTTTGAGGTTGTACCGGTACCAACTAATGAATGAAAGCCGCTGATTGCGCCGCACGCTACGGTAATAAAAAGGAAAGGCCACAGAGAAGGAGCTCCTTCCGGATGCAGGTTAAAGGCCGGCGCAACTATCTGGGGCCGGGAGAACAGCACTCCCAGTGCCAGCAATCCCATTGCCACAAAAAGTTCATAACCGTTGATATAGTCGCGAGGCTGCAAAAGTCGCCATACCGGCAGCGTTGATGCGATGTATGCATAGACGAGTAAAATTATCGTCCATACTACAACAGGCCCCAGCGGCCCGATTGCAGGCATTCGATAATAATCAGCAGTAAACGCACCGATTACTACTGTGACATATAAAAGTACCAGGGAAATCAGGACATATTTAGTACCTCTCTTTTTACGGACGTATAGCATGTACCCTAACCATATTGCTATGGGAATTTCACACCATATTGACAATACAGATTCAGGAAACAATTTAAACAAGGTGGCAATAACCAGACAGAATATCGCAATTACTATTAAAAGAATGATAAAAATCACGAGCAGGAACATTGTCTTGATTCGAGGAGATATCACAGAAGCTGCGACATCGCCGATACTTTTACCTTTGTGTCTGAGTGATACTATAATTGAGCCAAAATCATGCACCGCACCCATAAAGATACATCCGAATACCACCCATATCAGCGCAGGTACCCATCCCCAGATAATACCGATAGCAGGCCCTACAATCGGTCCGGTACCTGCGATGGATGTATAGTGGTGCCCGAAGAGTATCTCCTTTCTGGTTGGCACATAATCAACATTATCCTCAAATTCAACGGCTGGTGTCCTGGCGTCTTTATCCAGTGAAAAAATCTTCTGTGCCAGGAACTTTCCATAGGTATTATATGCAATGATATACGCTAATGCAGTACCAATTGCTAAAAATACAGTACCCATAAAATGCCCCTTCCAATGCTTAAATTATTCGTATTTTTCCCCAATTCCCAATTTCTAATTTCTAATTTCCAATTTCTAATTTCAAATTTCTACACAAAGTGTATAACTCAAGTTGGAAGTGCGCTAAAGCATAACTTATAGTGGAAGTAAACTTCCTACTATTCGTTTAAACTTCCTATCTTTCGTTTATAATTTCAAGCCGCAAACGGCTACAATTATTCAAATCACCCATACTCCTGAAAAAAATTCAAAGCACGCAATGAAAGTAATATAAATAACAAAAGGCTTCTACTCTAAGAAAAATAGCATACCATGCAATTTTTCAACGCATTCAACTCTTGTAAATATTTTTAAAAAAAAGTATATTATTCCACCTTGGAAAACAGGCACCCTTCGTCTAGTGGTTAGGACTCAGGATTTTCATTCCTGCAACAGGAGTTCAATTCTCCTAGGGTGTACCATAAAACGTAACTGTTCAGGGGTTGAAATCTAAAATTGTATGATTGCGGATTGTGGAATGTTGATTGTGGATTGAAAAAATCCAAAATCAAAAATTTAAAATCCAAAATTAAAAAACATCATCACAACGTTTTTTTTACAGCAAAAGGCGATTTAACCCTTAAACGGGGAACCCTGAACCTGTAAACGGTTACCATAAAACACAGGCATGGTGTCATTTATAGTGACACCATGCCTATTTTTTTAAGTAAAATGTTATAATTTCATTATTTTCTATTAGGTACTTGATTTTCTATTTAATATATTATTAAATGTGGTGGATTATTTTATAGTATATTTATATATGGAGGGGGATAGAACATTTTCAGTAATCATGCCTGATCCTGAAAGCTTTGATTTCAGATAACAAAGACAGCATGAAGTATAAAATATTTTAAAATTATTATCAATGATAGTAAACAATCTCTTCTAATTCCCAACACCCAGGAGGAATTATGCCCAAAATAAAGACCCCTCTTATAGCAGTAACGCTGCTATTTGTGTTTGCAACCATTTCTGATATCATTGCAAAAGCGGATATTACCTTTAACGGTGATTTACAATACAGGTTCCGGTATCACTATGTTATGCTTAAAGATTTCGCCGGTGAAGACAGTTCAGCAGCTCCGGATTTGTTAAATACCTATGCATGGAATTTAAAATGGAAAATTGCTGTTAATAAAAATCTCATGTTCGGTATCCGTCTCTCAAATCCGGCAGGATATGCTACAGATAGAATTGCGGAAAATCTTGAAAAAACCTTTGGTTTAAAAAATGATAAAGACACCACTAATTATAATTATAACATACTTTCAATCCCGGAACTCTATTTCAAGTGGTCGGTTGGTCTACTCTCGCTATCCGCAGGTATTATCCCTGTCAAACCCAATTCTGCTCTTAACCTTGCCGTATATGAATTCAACGGGTACAAAGGAGCTGGTATTACAAACTGGGCAGTGCGGATGAACAATTCACAGAAGGGACTCGACCTGGGATTACAGTTCTTAGATAATGAATCTGTTACATTCGGTATGGGCCTTGTCGCTGCCATTGCAGATGACGCTCCCGGATCTGATAAATACAACACACTTAAATATGATCAGGTGCGTCTCCTTGTGACTTTCCCGACAACTATTTCCAATAATATGATTTCATTGCTCCCTGCTATGCATGTTCGTTTGAACGCATTCAGGTCAATAGATACCGTGAATACCGAATCAACGTGGGATGATGCAAATCATTCAATTGTCGGTGGATGTGATCTTACCATTAAGCCGATGGAAAATTTCACTGTCAAGATTGGTGGTGCCGGTGGTATGTATAACAATGAGTGCCAGGTAAATGATTCTACGCTGGTTGGTTCTGATAATGATGGCACACTTGATCTATTAAAACCAGTGACCATGTGTTCACCGTTAGGGATACTGGCGAATGCTAAACTTACTTATGAACCAGGATTTGGAAAAGCCATCGTTGACTTTTCCTTTGGTCGTTCCAGGGACAGGGAGCATAGTCCCGCACTTAACAATAATCTTTTCTTCTGGGACATCAAATATAATATGCCTATCAAATCACTAAACGTAATGCCGAGAATGCGTATCTGGTATTTTAAAACTGAAAAGTCAAATGCAACAGAGACTCGTCTGCGTCCGGAACTTATCCTGAAGGCCAGTTTTTAGAAAATTCTTACCTAAATTGAGCGATTCTTATTGCCTTTTGATATTATAACCTCACCCCCGGCCCCTCTCCTACCAGAGAGGGGAGAATTATTGGTGATTAAATATGGCCTTATAAAATCAATACCTGTTTGATATAATGTAAATTACTATTATAATATGACCACCTTATTGCCCTCCTCTCTGGTAGGAGAGGCTGCAGAGCGCAAGCTCAAGCTTTGCAGGAGGGGTGAGGTTATAAAAATTCAATTCCATAACTAACAATCGCTCAATTTAGGTCTTAATTGTTAATAATCACGAAAAAGCCCGGTAATTATCGGGCTTTTTTTCTACTATAGATGTCCCTTGCTTCTGTTTACGGGTGTCTACCGCCGGCACATTTCTGAAACCATTGAAAATACCGGGACAACGACAGGTAAACCGTATCAACAATTTTTATCAATATTTTTGAATACCTAATAAAAATTAATTGCAGCTTTTTCCTGATCGGAAAATGTCTAACTTGATTTAAATTCAGCCTTTTAAAACGGATTCTTAAAGTACTTTCACATGTCAGAGCAAAAATAAAGGAATACTATTTTAGCTGATAATTAATATTTTTGTTACTTTTTCATTTCGAAATAAATATATTAGGACTCTTAATTTTTCTTAAAAAAACTTGTTATTCATCTTATTCCTAATGTAAAGTAGTTATGCAAGACACTGCCCAACCTCAGATTCTTGTTATTGATGATGAAATGTCACTCTGCATTGCAGTGAAAGACCTGCTGGAAATCTACAAGTATACTGTTGAATATGTCATTACAGCAGAAGAGGGTATTCAGTATCTCGAAGAGAATCCTCACACTGATGCCGTTCTTCTGGATATAAACCTTGGTACGGGGCTGAACGGTATTGAAGCTCTTTCTGCGATAAAAGAACAATTTAAATATGTACAGGTTATTATGTTTACCTCTATGAACACTCTGGAAACAGGCGTGGAATGTATGAAAAAGGGGGCGCTGGATTATTTAACGAAACCATACGATGAAACTGAACTGCTGAAAAAAATCGCCACCGCCCTTGAGAGAAAAAAGATCGAGCAGATGAATGATCTGTATCTTGGTATCATTGTACATGACCTGAAAAATCCTTTGCAAAGTATTGTCGGTGCAATTGAATATGTTAAATTATCCCTTAAGGAATCACTTTCTGAGCAGCATATAAGATTTTTGACCTCTGCCGAAAAGGGAATCAATCAGATAAAAATCATGATAAATAACATCTTGAGCATTTCAAAATTCGAGAACGGCACGCTGAACGCCAGGCGTGAATCGTTCCCATTAAAAGACGAGGTTGCAACTTCACTTGAAATGTTCGAACATGACGCCGCATTCCAGCAGAAATCCATGACCACCAATTACGCGATACCTGATGATTACCTTGTTAATACAGATAAGGAATTTTTTCTTCAGGTATTGGTAAATATTGTAAGTAATTCGCTTCGTTATACGCCACCCGAAGGAGCTGTTTCTGTTACTCTGGAAAACCAGGAAGATGATCTTTTACATGTAAGTATCACTAATACCGGTTCATATATCGAAGAACAAGACCGTGATACGGTATTTGAAAAATTCGCCAGAGTTCAAAATATGGGCAGGGGAAGGTCAAACAGCGGTCAGAATTTTGGCCTTGGCCTTACCTATTGTAAAATGGCGGTTGATGCCATGGGCGGTTCGATCTGGGTTGATGGCAATAAGGAAATCCCACAAACCACTTTTCATTTCACTATTAAAAATCAAAAGGATGGGTAATATGGCTTCTGAAAAAATTTCGAGTGAAATTATTTTAAAGGGTGCTGTCAGGAAAGAAACCGCGTGGAAAATAATTTCAGATTTCGAACGTTTTCCTATACTATCCGCCAATATTGATACGGTAAAAATCCATGAAAAAGATGACAAGGAAGGTGTTTCGGAGTGGTCAATTACAGTAGATAATGCACCATTAGAGTGGCTCGAAAAGGATTATTACGATAAAGAAAATTATAAATTACGTTTTGAGTCCATTGAGTGCGATTTTGAAGAAATAAACGGCAGATGGATAATTGAGGATTATAATAATGAAGGAATTTCCGTTTTCTTTGAACTAGAATATGAACTTGGTATTCCCGTTATAGAAATTCATCTTGGGCCTATTTTAAAGAAAAAAATGGGAGGCTATGTTGACTCGGTATTAATGGCTATAAAAGAGGAACTAAAGAAGCATGCAACTGAAGAAAGAAAATACAAGCGTTTTCCAATTGGGACACACCATAATCTTAGCATCAACGGAAACATAATACGTGCATCCATTATTAATGTCTCCCAGGGAGGCATTATGATTACTTATGATGATAAACTTGACCTGCTGAATGCTACGGTCAAGATCAATGGAACACCAATAGACTCTGAAATAATATTAAATGATCTTAAGCAGAAAAACTACAGGATTGTTTTTAAAGAAAATGTCAGCGAGGAAGAAATAGGTAAATTAGTACAACTACTGTCCCATGAAACACACCAGGTACAGGAAGCAGTAGTACTTGCTCCTGAAGAATATACCAAACCTTCAGATCAAATGGAAAAAGAAAGTGACCTGATCGAAGCCGGCAAATAACACGATTGAGTATAATTACATTTGATATTTCAACCGTGCGGGTTTCTACTACCCTCCTCTGCGATTGACGGGAAAAGGTTACAGTTTTCCTTTAATAACTTCCTGATTTTTAATATGTTATATTACAATATATTATATTTATAAACAGATTCCTTTTATAAAGGAATTTTTTAGGAGGAGGTATTTAAATAAACCATCGATTCCAACGGAAACCTTTTGTCAAATAATAAAAAAGGAAAATTCGCTCTTATCGCCCACCCTCCTGATATAAACCTCTTCAGGGCATATATTAAACATCTCAGGCCCGATAAAGAATTCCGAGATGAACTACTCGTCAAACTCTTCGAATGGTCACCAAGCTATAAAATTAAAGATTTTTATGATATCACCTTTGATGGAGAAACCTTTTCTGACGGTATGATGATTATGGTGCCATTTTTGCCTGAAATGAAAGATATAAAATTTGATCAGGTAATTAAAAAAGTAGATGATGCGATATCTATAGCTGCCAAGGCGGGTTGCTCAATTGCTGCACTTGGTGCATTTACCTCGATCGTTTTACAGGGAAGAGAAAAAGAATTTGAAGATAAATACTCCATTAAGCTCACTTCAGGTAATACACTTACTGCTGCACTCATTATAAAATCTATAGAAGACATAGCAGAAAGATTTGGTATTGATCTCAAAAATCAGACTCTAGCAATAATCGGTGCATCCGGTGATATTGGTAGCGGCTGTGTATCTTATTTTCGCAATAAAGTAAATAAAATGATACTGACGGCCCGAGGAATCTCCTCTCTGAAAAGTGTGGTAAATAAATTTATGGACAACACCTGCTGTGAAATTGAGATTTCAAACGATAACACAAAAGCGGTAAATAATGGTCACATTATCATCTTCGTCACTAGTGCCTACTCCACCCTCTTTACCATCGAAGATTTTAATCCTGGTACTGTCATTTGTGACGCCTCAGCACCTTTAAATGTAAAACTGAATAAAGAGCTACGGCATGATGTTTTTTTATACCATGGCGGTATCGCCTCACTTCCTTTTGAGATTAATCCCGGCATTGATATTGGATTGGCATCTCCTAACACCCTGTATGGTTGTATGACAGAAGGAATCCTCATGGCGCTTGACCATACACTCTCCAGCTCAAAAGGGAGAGGAAACATAACCCGGGATAAAATAAATACCTATCTAACTATTTTAAATACCATGACTGGCTTGGAGATTGCTTTTACAGTCGGAAAGAAAGTCTATACCGATAACGAATTAGAAAACTATTGTAACAAATGGCAGAGTGCTCAATGTGCTTCCTATAACTGACGAAAGGCAAAATTCATGAACGAAGAGCTCAAACAGCGTGTATTCAGCATCATTAAGGGAAAAGCTAGCATAAGCCTTTCTCATATCGATCCTGATAAAAATATAAATGAGCAGATTACATTTGACTCTATTCATCTCGTTGGAATTATAACGGAAATAGAGAAAGTATTAGAGATCCAGTTTCCAATATCAGTAATGGAAGTAACAACGGTAAATGAATTTCTGGCGATAATAGAAATTGAACTTAATAAGTAGATCTGGATTTAAGATTTAAAATTTTAGATTTTGGATTTAAAAGATGGTGATTAAGGTTTCAGAGGTTCAGGATTCAGGGATTCTGTGTCAAGTCCTGAAACAGGTTACCCGTTCAAATATATAAATCCAATACTTTGACATTGTCACTATTCGTTCTTAAGCATTAAGGAGGATAAACCATTCTGGTTTTTTCTATTATGTCCTTTGTGAGCTTTCTTAGTGCCTTATTCGATATTACAGGCTACTACCCCGGCGTACATCCGGTCGTAGTCGTGGTCTGCGGTTCTATCTTTTGTTATTAATATTCTTAAACCTTATTTCTTATTCAATAACCTTAGTAAAAAAATAACAGACCTCTTTACCTTATTATCTTATTCTTCGTCAACGCTCCCTGTTCAATTTTCATGCAAATAAGGTAATAAGGTTCAGGGAGCTATTTGGTTTTTTCAGGTTACTAAGGTGTTAAAAACAAAAATAAGGTTTTTATTAATTTTACACAGTAACATTACCAATATCCACTATCGTTCTTTCTTTATCCAATATCCATGATCACTCTTGTCTCCTATCCAATATTTACCATCCAACAAAATCTTTTTCTTACCAATTGCATACGATATGCAAATATGATAAAATTATACTGTAAGAGTGATTAACTTTTTTACACAGGACACCAATGGATATCTTCGAATCAGATTTACAATTCTCAAAAATAATATTCAGAAATAAATTCTATTATCCCGCGGAAATCAATGCCTCTATAAAAGAATTGGTTTACTACCTTGACACAAACATAAAACAATCAAACTCGCCTTTTGTTTACCTCTTTGCCGCCAATCATATTAAAACCATCATTGCCTATTTTGCTATAATTAAATCCAACAGGGTATGTGTTCTCGTTGATCCTGAAATCAAACACCTGGAACTTGATGAAATGAAACAGGATACGCCGCCCTATGCCATGATAAAATTCGAAAAAGAGGCAGATACGTTTGATTATCAAAAAGATATAATTTTTACAGATAATAATATTGATATTGACTCAAAAGAAATAGAAGATGTCTGCACCATGGTGTATACCAATGCGGAAGATGGATTTGCAAAGGCTGCGATGCTGACGAAAAATAACATTTTAACAGACGCAGAAGCTCATGCGACAACCAATCATTCTAATAAAGAAAGTGTTATTTGCGCATTTCTTCCATTTCATCACCTTTTTGGATTAGTCATTGGTGTTATCTCTCCAATCCTATCACGTTCGGTAATTCTAGTAGAAGACACCTCTAATTTACGGCGCATAAATTCAATATCAGAAAACTTTAAAATATATAAACTTACTCATCTATATACCGTACCTGTTATATACTCTTTATTGACTAAAATTCCTGGAATATTAGAAAAACTTGGCGATATAACCTTTTTAATTTCAGGAGGATATAAATTACCTTTATCTATTTTTGATTTCTATAAACAAAACTTCGGTCTCGAAATTCATGAGGGATATGGTTTAACTGAAGCTTCACCTGTATGCACTTGGAACCATCCGGATAAAAAAGTGAAACCAGGATCAATCGGTCAGCCATTTAATTGCTGTGATGTAAAAATTATTGATAGAAATAAATTTCTTAATTCTGGGCAAATTGGAGAAATTTGTATAAAAGGCGATAATGTGATGAAGGGATATTTTAACAATAAAAACGCAACAAATAATGTTATTAAAAAAGATTGGCTTCATACAGGCGATTTAGGGATGAAAGATAAAGACGGATATTTTTATATTACTGGTTTGAAAAAGAGAATGCTTAATGTTAGTGGAAAAAATGTATACCCTGCAGAAGTTGAACGGTTAATTAAGCTTAATAAAAAAGTTCAATCAGTGGAAGTTTATGGACATTGGGACGAATTGCATGGGCATACTATTAATGCAAAAATCATACTGAAAAATAAATACAACATCTCTATTGAAGCTCTAAAGAAATGGTGCTTAGAAAATATTACACTTTATAAAATTCCTCGCTTAATACAACTTAGCTGAATAAATCCAATAAAAAAGAAAACTAAAACGCTCTCACACATATTTGATTACAGGCAAACAAAATACATAAAAAGCAGTCCACATTTATTGCGTGTATTAATAAAAGCCCTTCAAAAGAAAGTACAACTTACTGTCTTTATACCAACCTCATATTTTTAACACAACAACTTGTAGCAGTTTAACTTAGAAACAACAACATATAGCACCTGTAATTTTTCTTTATAAATACAGCTTTACACAACCTAACTCGCTTGACTTATTAAGTACTTAATTGTAGAATCTTCTTATCCAATAAATCTCGTTTATTTGCACGCCAAATCACTCTTTACATCCTTTTCTCAAGGATATCGAGCAGCCTTTACGAGAGTGGAATAATGGAATATATTAAAAATAAATTCGATATTCTAAAGATCATATCTGACAGTCAGGACAGCACTGTATATCTTACCCAAAAAAAAGACACACTCGACCAATTCTTAATTAAATCTCTTAAAGAAAGAAAAAGTACTTCTGAAAATATAATTGATAGAAAGATTCTGTTCAGAAAAGAAATCAACATTGTATCTTCTTTAAATCATCCTAATATTGTTAAGCTCGTTGATACTTATTTTGATGGAAAAACATACTATTTAATTTATCCTTATCGATCCGGTAAAACTTTATCAACTATCTTCAAAGATGGAATTACATTTACCCTTCAAGATTCTTTAAATCTTATCTTACAGCTCCTTGATGCTCTTGACTATATCCATCTTAGAGGAATCATTCACTGCGATATTAATCCAAATAATATCTTTGTTGATGATGAAAAGGGTGTAAGCCTTCTTGATTTCGGGTATTCAATGACTGAGGATGAAGCTGTAAAATTGCCGGAGGGAAAGATAATCGGTACTCCTCCCTATCTTTCTCTTGAACAAATCGGATTTACCGATTATAAAATTGATGCACGATCCGATCTTTTCTGTGCGGCTGTTATTCTTTATCGGTTATTAGCAGGCGCCCTCCCCTATTCAATCACATCCAATTCAATTGAAGAAATATTAAATCAGATTCTAAAAGCTGAAGTCCAGCCAATAAAGGATATACCTGCGTTATTAAACGCAATTATAATTAAAGCCTTAAAAGCATCTCCGGACGACCGATATCAAACTGCTGCAGGATTTAAACATGATCTAAAATCAGCTCTGGAGGAGTTGGATAACAAGCCGATTGATTCATTTGAAGTGGGAAAAATAGACAGCATTGCTGCGATCAATAGAATAAAATTTTTTGTTGCCCGCGAAAATGAGATAGCCACTCTTGAGAAAGGACTTGAGCGATTTTCGAAAGGTAATCCTACCTCATTCTTACTCCACGGCGTTTCAGGGATTGGAAAAACATTTATTATTAACCAATTCCGGAAAAAAATCGATGAAAACAGGTTTCTATTCCTCTTCTCAAAATGTAACCGTTTCACCCCAACACACCCTTACTCTATATATCGTCATCTGATTCTTGAATTTCTTCTGAAAATAGCAGCATGTTCGGATGACGAAAATGCGAAATTTATAGAGATTTTAAATACAACTCTGTCAGAATATTCGGGAATTATATGCCGGATAATTCCCGAAATTAAGGAATATTTCAAAGAAGTAAGAAAAGCCAGTAAAGTAGAAAAAGAGAAAGAAGCTGATCTTATTAACCATGTTCTTACCATTTTATTACATACATTAAGCACGATTAAACCTCAAATCATTTTTATTGACGACCTGCAATGGATAGACCAGACAACCTTTGAAATATTAAAAAACCTTTTATCAATTTCACCAAAATGTATGATAATACTCAACTATCGAACTGATAAAGATAAAGAAGATATATATGCATTTGGTAATGACTTAAGAAAAATCGGTATTAAAACCATTATTCCAATTCAGCAATTTAATAAAAATGACATTAGAGAACTTATCTTTTCCCGTTTTGGTGAAATTGAAGAGAGCGAAGTTTTAGTTGAAATATTATCTGAAAAAACTGATTCATCTCCATTTACACTCACCGAGGCAATCACCTACCTCGTTAATAATTCAATATTGCGTTCTGCACAGCAGGGGTGGCACTTTCATAAAAACGATCTTGAGAATCTTCCTGACAAATTTGATTCTGTCTCGCTAATTCTTAATAAATTAAATTGGCTAAATGAAGAGGAACGGTTATACCTCTCTTTAGCATCTCTCATTGAGGGGAAATTTGAAAGATCTATTATTGAAAAACTAGGTAACTTTGATTCTAAAACTTCAAGAAAGATTTCATATCGTTTGGAAAACTATGGATTTATTGTACGTCAGTTTTCAGGAGGTTATTCTTTCACTCATGATAAAGTAAAAGAAACAATAAATAATGATATTCCGAAAAACGACCAACTTATTCTTAATGAGAAGCTTGGTGGATTATATGGGTTCCTCATTCCAACTAATAAAGAATACCTTTTTTATGCGACTGAATGCTATCTAAAAAGTAAAAACCTGACAAAATCCATTGAATTTTGTTATCAAGCAGCTACTTACGCTGTCGAAAAAGTGGCTTTTAACGTGGCAACACATTACTTCAAATATACCCTGCTAATGGCTTCACAATGCCCATTAATAAATACACTTGTACCAATTGACATGATAGAAGTCCAGATGGCTTTTGGAGATGTATTAATGCTTTCAGGAAAAAATCAACAGGCGCTAAATATCTTCCAAAAACTCATTAAAGAAAAAAATATCCTGAGCAAACACCAAATCCTAGAAATAAAGTATAAGATTGGTTCATTATATCATAATATGGGTGAATTCGATAATTCCATCCCCTATTTTAAAGATGCGTTATCAGATTTGGGAATACAATTCCCAAAGAATCGAATTGCAGTGATTGTTTCATTAATAATTGAAATTTTCAAACAATTTCTATTTTCGCCAATATTAAAATTGTTATTACCAAAAAAAAGCGATTTTTATAGTTTATTAAAAGTACGAATTCTGAATAAATTAACCTATTCTATCTATTTTGATGATATGATAGCCTGCCTTTATGCAAATTTTAAGGCTATAAATTTAGCAGACCAACTCAATAATAATTACGAAAAAGCCGAAGCATATACTATCCACAGTGTACCTGCATATCAAGTGTTTTTGAAAAAAAGAGCATTTCAATATCTGAATAAATCGATTAAAATATCTGAATCTATTCACAGAAAAGACAGTTATGCTTTCGCCCAATCATTCGGCGGACCATGTTATTATTATAACGCATGTTGGAAAGAGAGTGAATACAATATAAATTCCAGTATCAACAAATTTTGTTCTATTGGGGATGTGTCGAGTCGAATCATAAGTGCTGAACATCTATGGAGAGTAAACTTTATGCGAGGTGTTTTCAATTCTGCTTTAGAAAACATGCAAACAACTATTAATTTATGTGAGCAGACGCGCGAGAAACACTTCTTAATGGCTACATTAGCGGCAAAGTATTTAACTCTACTCATAAAGACTGGTAAATCTGATGAAAATGATATACTTAACATCGAGGAGATGTTAAAGCAGACAGAATCGTTTCTCTCACATACTCATGTTTGTGTTCTATTCCTGCAAGCAGAAATACTACAGAATAATTTACTCAAAGCTTATGAACGGGTGAAATTGTTAATACCTGTCATTTTACGAAAAAGTTTTAATGCAGAATATATTGTTCCAGCATTTTCGTTATATTGTGAACTAATTATATTAGAAATGTTAAATCGAAAAGCAGATAATCCACAAATAAAAATCTCAGATAAAAAATTGAAAAAGGAATTTCATATTTATTCTTTTATTTTGTGGTTTTCATGCCTTAGTTATCCCGCCTATTGGGGCTCATATTTTCGAAGCCTTGCCTGGTATAATGCGCTAAAAGGTAAACGGAGAAAAGCAAAGAAACTTTTTCTTAAAGCAATTCAAAAACACCACAGTTTAGACATGCGTTATGAAGAGGCAAAATCTATCCGCGATTACGGCCAGTTTTTAGAAAACTGTAACCTGCCGGGAGAAGCCCGTGATCAATTTAATGCCGCTTACAGATTATTTCACATTTGCGGGGCAAAATTAGAAACTGACCGTTTAAAAGAGAAAGCTGATTACGACACGTCTACATTAATGATTCAAGGAAACTCAGATGATGCGAAGGAACCTTCAACAACTGTAAGTAGTGTCAAACATCTCCGAGTCGATACATTGTATGACGTCAGCTCTTCAATAACGGAGATCGATGATATTGATCTATTATTTAAACAGATATTACATGCAATGCTCAAAGCAACCGGCGCACAATATGCATGGCTCTTTCTGGAGCAGAGTGAGCGATACGATAAAAAGGAAATGTGTATTGATTATCACGGCCAAATCCATAATCAGGATGAAATACCATTCTCACGCAAGATTGTTAAACAGGTAAAAGAGGAAAGAAAAGTTGTTTTAATACGGGACGTATCCCAGGATAGTGGTTTACTGAAGAATGGTGATGATACCGCACGAATTGATCTTATCCGTTCAGTTCTCTGCGTACCGTTAAGCCATCTGGATATTTACCTTGGTTGTGTCTATCTTGGCAATAATATCGTTTCCGGTCTTTTTACTAATGAGGCAAAAAAGATCGTACAGATCCTTTCTTCTCAGGCCGGCGTTCTTTTAGAAAACGCCTACCTCATGGATGAGTATAAGAAACTGAATAAATATCTACAGCAGAGGGTAAAAGAACAGACAAAGGATATTCGTGAGAAAAACAACCAGCTTATTACCTCCAACTTAAAGCTCGTCGATTCCGAGCGGATGAAAAATATGCTTACGGGAACTATCGTGCATGACATTAAAAATTATGCTGCGGGTATCGAGGGTAATTTGAGCGTGCTGTCAAGAAAACATCCCGAGGACATGCCTCTTAAGCGCACCCTCGGACTGGTGAACAGCACCTGTGTGGATATTGTTAATCTTACTTCAAACCTTCTCGATATCGGTCGCATGGAGGAGAGCAAGCTGGAACCCAAGAAAGAATCTATCGGATATGAACAGATAAGGAAAATCGTCCATCAGTTTAAAACAAATAGTCTGTTCGAAGAGCGGAATATATCAATTGAAACAGTCCAGCCTTCCGATAATTTCTCTGTTGAAGCGGACATGTACCTGTTGACCCGGGTTTTTCAGAACCTCTTCAGTAACGCAGGAAAATATACTCCTAAAGAGGGAAAAGTTATTGTCAGTATGGAAGCTGCCGGGGATGAAGATATCATCTGTTTTTTCAGTTCAGGCCCTCCTATTTCGGATAAAGACCGGCAGATAATATTTGACAAATATTCACGGGTTGAAGGCAAGCGTACGCTTTACTCAAAGGGCCTTGGCCTTTTCTTCTGTAAAATGGTAGCCAACGCCCATCAGGGCAGTATCTGGCTTGATACGGATGAGACCGGGAATTACTTCAAGATCACCTTCAAGAAGACGCTGGAACACGCTCACGTGTAATTGGGGTTTCAGAGTTAAAGGGTTCCGGGTTCAAGGTTTCAAGGATTTAAATTTAGATATCCGGATTCGCTACAAAGCTATATGTCGCAAAAATTTCAGGCACACACAAGGGTGAAACGACACGCCCTCTTAACTGCTTGTTTTTAAGGCAGTTATATTTCATTGGAAAGCATAAAGATTTCCAGAAAAATTCGTATTACTTTTTTTTCAGCGCGAAATTGCGGAGAAGGTTTACTATAACGTCAATTTATTTTTTGTAAATCTTTTTTCTATTTTTTAATAAATTCCTGCATTTCGGGCATCCTTTACCCAGTGCCCTGTCACGTATAACAGCTTGCCAGGCATGTCCTTTATCTTTACATTTCCACCATACTTTTATACAGGAAAATAACGTAACATCGGCCGGTGTGAGGCTGCCGTTTTTTGAAGTATGCCACTGCGCGGCCAGGCCGGGATTTCTTTTTGCCAGACTCTTTGCCGAATTGACAGGGCGCGGGCAGCGGGGGCATCCACTGCCATTTATCCTCGATTGGATGGCGGTAGACCATTCATGCCCGTTCTTACAGAGCCACCAGACTTTTACGCTTGAATGTGGATAAACCTTCGCGGGTGTAAGAGTGCCGTTTTTCGAAGGATGCCACTGCGCGGCCAGGACGGGATTTCTTTTTGCCAGACTCTTTGCCGGATTGACAGGACGCGGGCATCGGGGGCATCCACCGCCATTTTTCCTCGATTGGATGGCGGTAAACCATTCATGCCCGTTCTTACAGAGCCACCAGACTTTTCTCATAGAGCCGGGTAAAACCATTTCGGGCGTTAACGTACGATTCTTTGTCGGGTGCCATTCCTGTGCGACGGAAGGATACTTTGCAGCGAGGGAATTGTCTTTGCATACTTTATGGTTTGAGCAATAGGGGCATCCTGATCCCCTGGTCCTGTGGCCTATTGACGCCTCCCATGAATGGCCCTTTGCGCATAACCACCATACTTTCACACTTGTTCTGGGGGTAACGCCGCGGGGAGTTTTTTTCCCGTTTTTTGTCGGGTGCCATTCCCGTGCCACGGCGGGATACTTTACCGCGAGTGAATTATCTTTGCATAATTTGTTGTTGGAGCAATAAGGGCACCCGGATCCGTTAGACCTGTCTTTAACAACCGCTTGCCATGCATGATTACGCGAGCATTGCCACCACACCTTTTGACCGGATTTTAATGAAACATCTTTTGGTGTAAGCTTACCGTTTTTCCTCGGGTGCCATTCCTGTGCCAATACGGGATTCCGTTTCGCGAGGCTTCTTTTTTCTCTCTTGCATTTCGGGCATGCAGGATTTCTTATCCGGTAATATATTCTGGCCTGCCACTCATGACCGTTTTTACATTTCCACCAGACAACAGTCTGAGAAGCGGGAAGACAGTGCTCCGGTTTAAGTTCCCCGTTCCTGTCATAATGCCACTGCTTCGCAAGTGCAGGATATTTTGCTTTAAAGTTTCTACCTTTTAAAGATTTGCTTTCCATAACGCATAACGCCTTTTCTACTCATTTACCAAACATCATTTTCCATATATTTTTATTTCCGCTCATGAAAATATTTTCAGCATGTATACGCGGTCCTCTCCGGTGAACATACTCCTGCAGCACTGCATCAGGCCGTTCACGAGTAATACGATAAAACGCGCCTTCAAGCGCATTTGCCAAATCCGATGAAGTCTCAAACCTGTCGGTTTTATCTAACGTGATACACTTATTGATAACCTTAACAAGAGAGTGAGGCGCCTTAATCCTGAAATCCTGTATTGGAGTATATGTATTATTAAGCTTTGCACGTAATATTGATTTACTGTCACTATGGGGGAAAGTTTTTTTGCCTGTCAACATTTCATACAGCACTGTTCCAAAGGAATAAATATCTGTTCGCTGGTCAATACCGAAAGAATCGATCTGTTCGGGTGCGGCATACTGCAAAGAGCCGGTAAAAACGCCTGTGCCGGTATGAAATCCCATCTTTATAGGACGGGCAATACCAAAATCCATAATTTTCACCTGTCCTTCATTCGAAAACATAACATTAGCCGGTTTTAAATCACGATGAATTATTCCTTTGAAATTCTTGCCGAATAATGAATATTCTTTATTGTGCGCGCAAACAAGACCGCTGCAGATATTTAATCCCACTGCGCAGGCAATCGCGGGTGGCAGCCTTTTAGCGGCAAGTATATGATTTGCCATGTCTGTACCTTCGACATATTCCATTTCAAGATAGGTGTAATCATTCCATTTACCTACTGCATGGGTGATTACAACATTAGGATGCATTATGCGGGCAGCGATCTTAGCTTCAGTCATCATCCTCTCTGAAAGTTTTTTCCCCACATCTCCACCGGTTTCTGTAATCACTTTTACCGCCCGAAATACAGAGAGTTCTTCATTATAAATTTTGTAAACTCTTGCCATGCCGCCCTGACCGATAATCCCCATAGTTATACCGGAACCGAGCATAACCTGTTCTGCGGCATCGGGCAATCTTGTGCCGGTATTTTCATTGTCAACTTTTTTTTCATCAAATACGGAATAGTCATGCTCAATTATTGTTTCCAGTGTTTTTCCCGGAGCGGATGGTTTTTTCTCTAACCTGTTATCAAGTTCCAAAACAGGTATGTTGTTTATTTCATCAACCGACAGATTTCCGGCTGCCTTATAATACTTATTAAATTCAAGCCAGTATTCGTTTCGTTTTCTCTCTTTTGTAACAGTTATCAGTTTCTCATTATATACAGGAGAAATATGGTATTTTTGAAGAAGATCAAATGGCGCACTGTGCAATATTTCCCATGCATCAATATCTTCACTTGAAGGATAGTTCTGCTTAAAGAAGTCATACCTCTTTAGTAAACAGGTAAGTGCTTTGTGAATTTTTGTATGAAATTCCAGGCTACTCATCCAGAGCTTCCAGTGTATTCATCATTTCATGAGCGGCAGAACAGGTCTCGCTATTACTCCGGGCACTGTTACACGCCGCTTTAATAAAATCATTACAGGCATTATACGCTTTGATTCTTATAACACTGTCATTATTTCTTTCATATTGTTTAAAGAGAAATCGCGCTCTCTTAAACATTGCCTCTATCTTTACTTTACTGCCGAACAAGGAATTGGTCGTAACCGATTTATCATAGGCAGTATTAGCTTCACCATAATTTTGGGCATATTCATGGATTAGTGCAGTGAGGAGATAATAATATCCGTCGTTTATTTTTCTTTTTAACGCATGGATATGCGCATCACGTACAGATTGCTTTTTTATATATGCTTCGATTATATATATATCAAGACTATCACGGGTTGCCGGCGGCATTTCTTTACCTGAAAGAGAGTTAAATTCATTGACAGCTTTTGAGTAGCTGCTGTTTTTCAGCGCATCTATCCCCGGTTGAAGTATTGAAACGGCTTTTTTTACCGGTACTGATTTTTCAACGGTTTTCCGCCGGATAGTGCTAATTGGTTTTTTTGTATTACTCTGTTTTATTGTTTGTTTTTTTTGTATTGATTCTATCTGCGAAGAGTTTTTTTTGTCCGGTTGATTTTCTAATTCGTTAACTTCTTTTTCAGGTGTTCCAGCGCCGGATTGATTAATTAAATTTTTCCTGATAAATAACCCGCTCATTAAAACAAGGACTGATATAACCAATATAATGCCTGAAATAGTTATGAATTTATTTCGGGATTTTGATTTAGTTTCAGGTGGTTTTACATGAAATAGCCGGGGATTTTTGACGTAGCCTTTGACAATATCTTCAGGTTTTGATGAGGTTAATTCTTCAAGGGCCGATTCACACTCAAAATGAAGCTGCTTGAAATTCTGAAACCTTTTCTGTGGATCAGTCAGAAGACATTTGTCTATCATATATGTTATGCTTTGGTTTAATCCGGTTACTTTGGAATCAGCAGGTAAGTATTTTCCCGCGAGTTTCGCGTTTATTCCGTCACTTCCCAGAAAACCTGTTTCGGGAAAAGGGCGTGTGCCTGTTATCATTTCATATAACACGATACCTAATGAATAGATATCCGAACGGATATCGAGTGTTTTGTTCTGTAATCCTTCAGGGGAGATATAAATCTGGGAGCCTAAAGGAATATTTTCTTCGTTTTTATCTGAATTGACAAAACCGGCAAGTCCGAAATCCGATAATTTTACTATTCCGGCCTTTGAAATGAGGATGTTGCCGGGTTTTAAATCCCGGTGAATAAGTCCTTTTACATTCCGGCCATTGATAACAAACTCTTTTTCCCAGGCATAATCAAGAGCTTTGCTAACCGATATAATCACAGACAAAGCCAGCGTCGGCTGTAATTTTTTCTTTGATTTCAGTACCTGTTCCAAT